>CAIJWX010000001.1:0-2259 GCA_903824535.1 uncultured Actinomycetes bacterium
CCTCTCGATTCACAGCGTGTTCGTTCTGCAGTTCGTGCACTTCTTCGTGGCGAAGGCTACGAAGATCAGTCGCTTCGTCCTGCAACTGTTCGAGCCAACTAAACAACCAATTTATTAGCGGTTCTAATCCCGTTAGGGGTGCTTAGTGACTGATTCGCTCATGATTAATGGTGAATGACCATAAACCGTAACCGTTTTATGAGTTTGAACTTTTCCGTCCTCACATTGCAGCCTTGAAGGGAAGATGGTTGCCAAGAACCTCGCTTGGTAGACAGGTTCTAAACCTTTCCAGGTTGACAAGGGGTCACACAGAAGTTCTGAGGCAACTTTTAATGCTTCCTCAATCCATTCATTCTCTGGGATTCTCATTTGCGTAAGTTCAGACTTCAAAATAGTGATCTTTTGTTCTTCACGGTTTGCAAGGTCTTCAACAGTTTTTGGGTTGATGGCACTGAGGCGGCCGGTTGCAAGACCCTCAATGTAAGCATCACGCTTTAACTCAGACTCCTTTAAAGATGCACGAAGTTCGTACTTTTTCTTTTCTGACTCGCTGACTATGAACTGAACATCACTTCTAATCTGATTAATCAAGTTCTTACGAAGTGTCATTGGAACAGTAAGGGTTTGCAAAAGTTCTTCAACTTGTAGGACAGCATCCTGAGCTGCAATTGCAGTTTTCTTGCATCGTGGATTACCGCAGTGGTAGTAACGATAAATTTTTCCTGACTTTTTCGCAACAGTCGACTTCGTATAGCTGTGTTCACAAACCGCACACTCGAATAACCCCAGGAACGGGAATGAATCAGAGTCATCACGATTCCATTGCCTCACTCCACCGAGTTGAGCCTGAACTTGGTCAAAAACTTCAACATCAATAATTGGATCCCAATCACCAGAAACTTCTTCATCCATTCGCTTAGTCAAGTTTTTCGAAATGAAAACACGATTTCTCAATAGATAATTGACTCGCTTTTTGTGAGCTGTAAAATTATTGGCTTTGTACCTTGTAGACCAAACCAGAGTGTTCATCAGCCATCGAGTAATTTTCTCTACAGAGTCTCCACGTAGTGCTTGTTCAAAAGCACGCTTGATTAGTTCAGCTGCGGACGGATCAATGATGAGACTTGGCCCACTTTCGAATCCCAAGGCTTTTGCATTTAAGTATCCAAAGGGCGCTCTAGCTACGTACGCCCCACTCTTTGCACGTTCCAACATTCGTTCAACAGTTGCTTCTGACTTGGCATCAGAGTCATAATCAGCTTCAACTGAATCTCTTAGCCAGTCACGGCGTCCAAGAGCATTGTGGAGATACTCCCGTTTAGTAGTTGTAATGACAATTCCGTGTTCATGTAGTTTAAAATAAACAAGTTCGGCATCACTTATTTGGCGACAAAGTCGTGACGCATCGTAGACCATGAAATAGTCGCCTTTACTGAGGTTTGCGCATGCATAATCAATCGCATCCAAAAGACCTTGCCGTTGAGACATGCCTCGGGCAGAAATTCCCTCATCTCGGAATTCTCGAAGAATCGTGTAGTGAAGCTCATTTGCGTATTCACGCAGCGCCTTCCCCTGAAAACTTAGTGAGTTGTTATCCAATTGTTCTTTGGAACTAACACGTGAATAGGTGATTGCATTATCCATGGTTACCCTCAGTTCCAGCAATTTGACTTCGTTTGCTTATACGATCTGCCGCTATTGATAACGCTAGTTGTGATAAATGACTTAACACTTCTTGATAGTCATTATCGCATTTGTTTTTCTTAGAGTTGTTCTCTGTTTCGTACACGATGGTGCCTTCTGCCTCTTATGGCATTTAGCTCCACCGATGTCACCACTATTGCGTAGGCTCTCTCAGTGAGTTTGTTCAAACAGTTAAGTCTCATGAAAACAATCGTCTTCTCTCTGGGCAATATTTGTATGGTGGCTGTTTGCTTCCCACCCCGGTGTACTCAAACTCCGGTACGTCCCCGAGGCTTATCCCTCGGATCTAAGGTTTTCCTTAATGCATAATTCTCAATAATTCTAAAACTGAATTGTGACAAAATCCAGTGCAATTTCGACTTTTCTGAAATCGACGAAACCGACATCGTTTGCTATTACCCAATTGCACCAGTGACTAAAAACGCTCACAAGCGGGGTTAGATGGCACTTTAAGCAAAGGTTCCTAGAGCCATAGGTAGGCGTTCCCTACCCCTGATAGGTGTCAGAACTGATGGTGTTGACCCGTTGTATGCCTTGGGGGCATTGAATATAAGA
>CAIJWX010000002.1:0-15267 GCA_903824535.1 uncultured Actinomycetes bacterium
CTAAAAAAATAGGCAATTAGGTGTATCGTGAATACATGCGCTGTCCATTCTGTGCGGCCGATGACGACCGCGTTGTTGACTCAAGACTCGCCGAAGATGGCGTTGCTATTCGACGTCGCCGTGAATGCTCCGCCTGCAATCAGCGATATACGACATTTGAACGTATTGAAGAAATCAGCCTTTACGTGGTGAAGCGATCTGGTGAACGTGAACCTTTCGATCGGATAAAAATCCTTCAAGGTGTCCGCTCCGCTTGTAAGAACCGTCCTGTCGAAGAAGAAGTTCTTGGAAACCTTGTCATCTCGATCGAAGAATCTATGAGACTTCTTAACCGTGATGTGACAAGTGAAGAAGTTGGACTAGCAACGTTAGAGGCACTTCGCTCAGTTGACGATGTTGCCTACGTTCGGTTCGCATCGGTCTATAAAGGTTTCGAGGGCACCGAAGACTTCGCTCGAGAGATCGGCAATCTCGTAAAAACAACTGCGCCAAAACACCGAGGTTGACAATGCGCGCAATGCGACTGAACCCAAAGTCCGCAATGGCCATTTACGCTCACCCTGATGATGCAGATGTTGCTGCGGGTGGAATTCTTTCTCAGTGGGCGAGTGAGGGTTGTGAGGTTCACCTCGTTGTAGTTTGTGATGGCTCTAAGGGATCTCACTCCACCTCTGCAGATTCTCTTGTTGTAGCTGGAGTTCGAAGTTCAGAGCTGCAACACGCTGCAGATTTGCTTGGCGCCACCTCAGTTACAGAAATTGGAAGAGTCGATGGTGACGTGACTAATGATGAAAAGCTTCGAGCTGCGTTAGTTGGCCTCATTCGCAAGCACCGACCAGAGGTTGTCTTGGGGCCGGACCCGACGGCTACCTTCTTTGGCGGAGTGTATGTAAATCACCGTGACCACCGTGAAACTGGCTGGGCATTACTTGATGCAGCAGCTCCAGCAGCTGCGATGCCCCTCTATTTCCCCAAGGAAGGTGCTCCACATCAGGTGAGCCAAATTCTTCTAAGTGGCACTCACGAACCTGATGTTGTGTTTGATGTTTCTTCAACCATCGACACGAAACTTAAGGCTGTCATGGCTCACGCATCGCAGCTTTCTGGCGATGTAGAAGATATTCGAGATGTTGTCTACGCCCGAGCTGAACAAGCTGGTCGTCCAGTCGGAGTGGCCTTTGGTGAGGCCTTTCGCTGCATTGAACTCGCCTTCTGATAACCCCTCGGTTGACGAGGCACCAATCCTTCATATTGACCTGGACGCATTCTTCGCGTCAGTTGAGATACTGGATAATCCATCTCTAAAAGGAAAGCCAGTTGTTGTTGGTGGTCCCGGAGAACGTGGGGCAGTAGCAAGTGCAAGTTACGAAGCGCGAAGGTTTGGGGTGAAGAGCGCAATGCCAATGGTGATTGCGAAGCGCATGTGTCCGAACCTTGTGATTCTTCCCGGAAGATTCGATCGTTACGAAGCGTATTCGCACGACTTTCACGAAATCATTATGGACCTAACTCCTGAGTTTGAGCCACTAGGACTTGACGAGGTCTTTGCTGACCTCAGAAGTCTTCGCCGCCTCAACGTGCAACCAATTGCTGCTGGGCATGAACTTCGTAAACGAATCAACGATGAATTAGGACTTCTCTGTGGTGTTGGTCTTGGACGTAACAAACTATTCGCAAAGCTTGCGTCAAAAAGATCAAAGCCAAAAGTTGTTGATGGCAAACTTGTTGATGGTCCAGGGGTTGTTTGGGTATCTCCCGAAATGGAAAAACAGTGGCTGAGTGAACTCCCTGTCTCTTCTCTGTGGGGAGTTGGTCCCGCCACAACCGCAAAGTTAGAACGTATTGGCATTAGATGGGTGAGAGATCTACACAAGTTTGAAGAATCATTGCTGGCACGACACGTCGGGCCTTGGATGGCTGGAACTCTTGTTAACTATGCCAATGGTGAGGATGAACGTGAAGTCATTAATGACCATGTCACTAAGTCACTCGGTCATGATGAAACGTTTGTTAAGTCCTTAAATGGCATTGATGAGCTCCTCGAGCAGGCAAAGAGCCACTCGGCAATCCTTGCTCGAGCAATACGTTCAAAGGGCTGGGTGGCGCGAACAGTTTCGGTAAGCGTTCGTTTTGATGATTTTTCATCAATTGGAAGGTCACAAACAATCAGTTTTGGAATTGATGATGAGCGTGCAATCTTCCTAATTGCCAAAGCGTTACTTGAATCAATGGAGTTTCCATTCGCCATACGTCTGCTTGGCATTCACCTTTCCTCATTCTTGCCAAGGTCTAGAAATGACATGCAGCTCACCTTTGGTATTGAAACTGCGGTTGATGAACGTCAGCAAACCATTGAGGCAACGAGAGAACGTCAAATTGGGTACGAAGCGCTTCGAGATGCCATTGATGATGTTCGTGAGAAGTTCGGAAAATCTGCTGTAGGAACAGCGTCAGAACTTAATGAAGATGGAATTGATATTGAGCGCCAACGTGGCGGAACGTCACAAGGGCCGTTGGCTAGACCCGAACGGTAACGAGTGTTCCAATAGGAGTATGAGGCCAAATAGTTTTAGCTGATGTGAAGGGCAACTCAATGCATCCGAGACTCTGTGACGATCCGTATCGTGATCGAATAAAGCCATGGAGACCTTCTCCTCCGTTGTAATACGACACCCACGGAATTCCTGTGTCGTAGTACTTACTTCCATCAGGATTCGTTCCAGCCATTGTGGTTGAGGCGTACCTCAGATACACGGGATAAGTTCCAGGATCACTTGGAGCCTGAGGAATTCCTGCATTAGCGAGCGAGTGAAAGCTTGGAACACCACTTATATAGAGGGTCAAAACCTGAGGTGACCTTTTGACAAGATTCATAGCAACATCTACGTAGTTATAGGGACGAGGACTAAATGCGGAGTTCTTCGCATCGCTTATAAGTGCGTTCCATGTGTGTGGTGTTGTTACTCCAGTCGTTGGAATTCCATGAACATCCTGAAAGCTCATTAGGGCTCCCTTAAGGATTGGTCCAGGAACACCTAATTTCCACTGTGCAATGAATGACTGGGGAAGACTTGGGTAGAGCCAATTGAACGTTCCAGATGATTTGGCAACAATCGGCTTGGTGTGTTGCAAAGTTACTCGAGGCAGTACAAGAGTTGTTGTTGGAACATTTGTTGTAGTCGATTTAGTTGTAGTTGTCGTTGTTGAAGTAGTCGAAGATGATGTAGTTGAACTTGTTGACGAAGTTGTAGTTGAAGTTACCGGAGGAATGATTGTTGATTCTGTTGTAAGAGTGGTTGTAGGGGTGGTTGACCCCGCAGGAGTAAATCCGACTGGTAAATATCCAAGCTGAGCTAAGAGTTGTTCTTCCCAAATAATGTCCACGGCTGAATAAATAGAGACTGATCTACTTGTTGCCGTGGTGCACGTTGCACCGCACTTGAGAGATGTTGGTATTTGAAGTTTGTAAGTAACACCTGGTGAAATCATTCCTACTGCGAACGCTTCGAATTGCGTGGGTGAAATCTGCGTCCATTGAGTTTTCAACAAAGGGGCAATGGTGAGAGCAGGCAGCAGGTCAGGGGCTATTTCTTGAGTAAGAGTTATTCGAGCTATTGGTAAATTCTGAACAAGGGTGGCGGCTGTTTGAGATTTCACTTGCACAAAAGATGCTGCGAAACTCGAGTGAGCTCCAATTGGCATAGCGCTAAATAGAAATATAAAGACCAACGATGTCAGGCTCAAGCGTTTAGTCACACTTAAAGATTACCCGTGAATTATTAGAAACCTTCCTCATAACCCTCACTTGTTCATGAATCTTCACTGGCTACTTGAATCCTCTAAGTTGCGTGACCAACTAGGATTGATTCTTCTGGCGGCGTGGCCGAGCGGTTAGGCAGGGGCCTGCAAAGCCCCGTACTCCGGTTCGAATCCGGACGCCGCCTCCAGTGAAATAGGTTATTTTGTAGTTCTGCTGTGGCGCAGTGTCACAGCAGACTGCAAAGGTAATCCTGTGAGCAAGAACGATTTGAAGCTACCCAGACTTCTGCTGGGCTTCGATACCGAGACCACAGGACTCGACGTGAATAGCGAGAGAGCCATCTCCTACGGATTCATTGCGTACTTCGATGACGCGCCAATCTGGTCAGAACATTTCTATGTAGTGCCCGATAAACCTATTGCCGAACCCGCTATGAGAGTTCACGGCCTTTCAGTCGAATCTATTCTCGCCAAGAAATCAGATGAAATTGTCTACGACACCGTTGCTGGGGGGCTAGCAAGAGCTGTCGTGATTCTTCGTGAATTTCAAAACTTTGGTGCAGCCATTACTGGAGCAAACGTTGCCCGATTTGATCTAGCAATGTTGCTGAAGACCTATGAGTCAATTCATGCGCGTAGCCCAATAGATGAGGGGCTTGACATTTCATCCCTGCCAATTCTTGACGTTATTGAAATTGATCGAAAGATTGACACTGACTTCGAGACTCGACCACGTAGAGGGCTTGAGTATCTATGTAAGCACTATGGCATTGAACCTGGTGGACACCACGCACTTGGAGATGCTCGAGCAACAGTTGAGGTTTTGCTTAAGCAAGCAAAGCGCGCCCGTCCAAATCAACTTGAGTTCAATGTCACTTCTGTTTCACCTGAGTTTTATGAGTGGTCTGAACGAATCACATCACTACTCGCGAGTTAAGCCACTACCTCAAACTGGTAAGGTTTAATCCCAAGGGGCCGTTAGCGCAGTCTGGTAGCGCACTTCCTTGACATGGAAGGGGTCACAGGTTCAAGTCCTGTACGGCCCACTAATGAATTTTGTACTCACAATCGGAGTTATGGTGCTGATCAGCTCCCTCTATGCCGGGTTTTATATCTGGATGAGAAGTGAGTCATTCGGCGAAGCAAAGAAGCGTCGCAAACAACCTAAAAATTAGTTATTGCTTGGGTCCGTTATCTCAAGGGCGAGCAGTGGAGCTGATGCCTTGTTGATGCATTCCTGATACTCCATCTCAGGAACTGAATCTGCAACAACCCCTCCGCCAGCTTGAACAGTTGCTGTTCCATTTCGAAGCGAGAGCGTTCTAATTGTGATTGCAAAGTCGGCTTCACCATTTAGAGAGAAGTACCCGAGTGCTCCACCATATGGTCCACGATGCACTGGCTCAAATTCATCAATGAGCTCCATGGCTCGAACCTTTGGTGCCCCGGTCAGCGTTCCGGCTGGGAAGGTGGCGTTAAAAGCATCAAAAGCATCCTTGCCTTCAGCAAGTGTTCCACTTACCTGAGAAACAAGATGCATCAGGTGCGAGAATCGTTCAACGTGTGCCAAGCGGTCAACTTTTACTGATCCTGGAGCGGCAACACGACCAATATCGTTTCTTCCAAGATCCACAAGCATTACGTGCTCTGAGATTTCCTTCTCATCATTGAGCATCTCTTTTTCAATTTCTAAGTCTTGAGCTTCATTGGCTCCACGTGGGCGAGTGCCGGCGATCGGATGAGTAATGACCTGACCTTCATGTACTCGTACCAACGTCTCTGGTGATGCTCCAACAATTTGGCTTTCACCAGTATCGAGAAGATACATGTAGGGAGATGGGTTTAGGGAGCGAAGAACGCGGTAGAGCGTCAGCGGGTCAACATTGGTTGGACGCTTGAATTGTTGGCTGGGCACAACTTGAAATACATCACCGGCGTAGATGTACTTCTTGGCTTTTTCGACAACGCTGCAGTACTGCTCTTTTGTGAAGTTTGAAATGCCCGCAGCAATAGAACGAATATCAATTGAACTGCGTGCACTAGGTGCGGTAGCAACTAATCTCTCAGTCGCAGCATCATTCTCGGGTGATGGCGCAATGAGAACATCGATAATTTCTTGCAACTGCTGAGAAGCGAAATTGAATGATTCTTCTGGGCTAGATCCTGGTTCAATAACAGCATTAACAACCACCGTGGTTGAATGACGGAGGTGGTCACAAATAAGAACTGCCCCTGGGAACGTGAAGTCAATGTCTGGCCACATGCCGTCAATGTCTTTTCGTGGGAGTCGTTCTAGTCGTCGTACATAGTCATAGGTAACAAAACCAACTGCTCCTCCAAAGAAATAGGGGAGCTCAGTTGGAAGAAATGTCTTATACCTCGACATAAGTTCACGTAAGACTTCAAGAGGACCACGGCTGGCTGCGTCTGCAACTTCTGCCCCGGTTACAAATGTTTTACCATCCTTGGTGGAGACTCTCCATTTTCGGTCAAGTCCTATGAATGAATAGCGTCCGGTGTTTTCTCCAAGCGCGGCACTCTCTAGAAGAAAAACTGCACGACTTGTAGCGAAGCGTTGATACAGCGAAACAGGGGTCTCTCGGTCGAGCTGCAATGTGGAGTGCAGGGGGATGACGTTGTAGTCACTGGCTAAGGCCAAGAATTCGCTTAGTTCGGTTAGCGCCATCTAGAAAGAATAGTTAAGTTCCAGGGGCATCTAGGATGCATTCATGGCGAAGAGCCCTTCAATTCTGGTAGTCGATAATTACGACTCTTTTGTTTACAACCTGGTCCAGTACTTGGGCGAACTAGGTGCAAACGTCACGGTACTTCGAAACGATGAAGTTGCTGCTTGCGACCTTGAAAAAATGGAGCTGGACGGAGTGCTCATTTCTCCTGGACCGGGCTATCCGAGCAGTGCTGGAAACTGTATTGAGATTATTAAATACTGCGCCGAGCACAATCTTGAGTTATTCGGAGTTTGTTTGGGTCACCAAGCACTCGGAGAAGCTTTTGGAGGGGTTGTATCTCCTGCACCTGAATTAGTTCACGGAAGATCTTCTTTGGTAACGCACAACAACACCGGAGTCTTTGCAGGAATGCCAAGTCCAATGATTGCTGGAAGGTATCACTCACTGGTTGTTGAAGACGCAACTCTTCCAGATGTATTTGAAGTAACTGCACGAACTGGAAACCTCATCATGGGAATGCGACACAAAACTGCTCCTCTTGAAGGTGTTCAGTTTCACCCTGAATCTGTTCTTACCGAAAGTGGATACTTGTTGCTCGCCAATTGGCTCGAGCGATGTGGCGCAACAGATGCTGTTGCAAAGTCATTAGAACTCAATGTTCGCAGTGCGTTAATTAGACAAGCTTTGCCAACTCCTGCTTCTTAAAAACTAGAGCCAAATCCAAATCTGGTTTCAATGATTTCACCATTAACAAGTTCAACCTTGTAGGCAGCAGGTCCAGTCTCTGGATCAACTGAAATATCGCTGACAACGGTTGTTGGCTCAAGTCCTTCGAACCAAATTCCAATACGATCATCCGTTGCGTAGCCAAGCGAAGGCAGCGTTCCATCTTTCATCCAGTTATGAAAGGTTTCACGGCGACGTGGCTCGCCTGAGTAGTGAACGCTATTGGCGTAGGGAAGAAAACCGAGGCCGTTAGTTACTGGATCGAGTTCGTTGCTGAAAGAGTCTGTGTTGCCACCGGTAAACCAACAGAGGCTTCCAGCTGACCTTCCACCCATAATCACGCCATTTTCCCATGCTGCGCGCAAGTAGGAATTAAGGCCGTGTAGCTCCCAAAGTGCCAGCAAGTTGGCAACAGATCCACCACCAACCCAGACGAGGTCTGCGCCAAGCACAGCTTCTTCAAAGTTTGCCGAGGGCTGGGGAAATAATTTCAGAGCAGTAAGGTCGCATCCTGCATCTGTGAAGGCTTGGTAGTGGCGTGTGTACTCGCTATCCATGTCACCGGTCGCAGTTGCGAGATAGGTGACGCGGGGCCTGACCTTCTCAGTCATTGAAAGCGCATCGAGCAGCAGGGATCCAAGCTTCCACGATTGCTGCACTTTTCCAGGGATTAAGCCCCCAGAGGTCGCTAGAACACGAGATGTTTTCATCTACGAATTTCTAGCACTTGAGTACCGTTTGAACTGTCTAATATGCGTGAAAGGGAATTTTGGAGGGGCAATGCCTATTACTGAAGCTGAGTTAGACGTACTGATTGATGATTTGATCGAAAAGTTTCCGCCATCGACAACTGATCCAGTTGTCTTTATGGGTGAGCAGTTTGATCGAGGTCTCGCATGGGTCAACTTCCCTGAAGGAATGGGTGGACTTAATGGAACCCCAACTGATCAGCTCTATGTACTTCGTAAACTCACCGAAATAGGTGTTCCATCCGCGGCGGGACCAAATGTTATTGGCTACGGAATGTGTGCTCCAACAATCGTAAGTCATGGTACGGATGCTCAAAAGCAACGCTACCTACGACCACTTTTCACGGGTGAAGAAATTTGGTGCCAGATGTTTTCAGAACCAGGCGCAGGGTCAGATGTTGCCGCGCTCGGCACGCGCGCTGAGCGTGACGGTGACGAATGGGTTATCAACGGTCAAAAGGTTTGGACATCACTCGCTCACAATTCTCACATGGGCCTACTCATTGCTAGAACAAACCCTGATGCTGTGAAGCACAAGGGAATCACAGCGTTCCTAGTTGACATGCACGGAAAAGGTGTAGATGTTCGTCCGCTATTCCAAGCAACCGGAGAAGCTGAGTTCAATGAAGTTTTCTTTAATGAGGTTCGAATTCCAGATTCTGAGCGACTTGGTGATGTTGGCGAAGGTTGGGGAGTTTCAATCACCACACTTATGAATGAGCGTGTTTCAATTGGTGGAACAATTCCTCCACGTGGATCAGGGCTCATTGGTGAGGCTGTAAAGATCTGGAAGTCCAAGTGGTCTGGCCGAGATGATTCCTATGCTCACTCTGTTCGTTCAGAGCTAATGCAGGCGTGGGTTCGCAACGAAGTAGGCCGTCTAACAAACTGGCGTGCCAGTGACCTTCGTAAATCAGGAACTCCTGGACCTGAAGGTTCTGTCGCCAAGCTCGCGTTCGCTGAAGAGAATCAGCGCACTAGTGAGCTCTGCGTCAACCTGATGGGTGCCGAGGGAATGCTCTATGCAAACAACTACCCAATGGTTCGCCCTAAGGGTTCAGCAATGCACGGTGGAGACATGCGTAAGGCATTCATCCGTATGCGCGCTAACTCAATTGAGGGTGGAACAAGTGAAGTTATGAGAAACATCATTGGAGAACGAGTTCTCGGGCTTGCTGGTGAACCTCGTAACGACAAGGACGTTGCTTGGAAGGACGTTCCTCGCAGCTAATTATTTGTCGGTGAGTTTCTCCGCAAATAGTTTCAATGTTTTGGCGTACGCGTCTTTTGCTGCCTCAGGGTTGTAATCATCGCGTGGATCTGAGTTAAACCCGTGCCCTGCATCTGCGTATCTCGTTATCTCTGTTGGCACTGAAAGCGAAGCAGTTGCCTCTCTGAGGAGTTCAACTTCTTCAATTGGAATACCTTTGTCCTGGTCGCCAAAGAATCCAATCCAAGGGCATGCAAGCTTTGGTGCCATATCTAAAAGTGGGTCAAGACCAAAGCGTCCATTAACAATGCCGCTGCCGTAGTAGCTCACTGCTGCTCCAACAAGGCCAAGTGAAGCAGCATAGAAGGTGACAATTCCACCCATGCAGTAACCAACGATGCCAATGTTTGGCGTGGTGTAACCAAGCGAGTTCAGGAAGCTGATTGTTGCATCTAGGTCGTTTGTGATTCCGTCTTTAGTCAGTGTCTGCATTGTTTGCATTACCGGACCAAAGTCGTCGTATCCGTATTCTGGAGATCCTTCACGATGATAAAACTGCGGAGCAACTACAAAATATCCTTCGTCGCTGAATCTATCGGCCACGTCACGAATGTGATCGTTTACGCCAAAAGCCTCTTGAACAACAATCAGTGCTCGCTTGGCTTCGGTATTACCGGTTACATAAATCGGAAATCTTGGGGCAGCTACTTGTTCACTCATTCGAAGCTTGGTCCTTGTGTTCGTGTTCTTTTAAGTTCATAAAATCCTGGAGTTCCTGCAACAAGCACAACACCATCGAAGAGCTTCCCAGCAGCTTCACCCTTTGGAGCAGGAGTCACTACTGGCCCAAAGAATGCAACATCACCAACGTGAATCACTGGTGTTCCTACATCCATACCTACTTTGTCCATCCCTGCGTGGTGACTTTTCTTAAGAGCCTCATCAAAGTCTGTGGAATTTTGTGCCTCAGCGAGGTCTGATGCCAATCCAGCTTCTTTTAGGGAGTTTGAGATGAGTGTGTCAATGTCCTTTTCTCCCTTGATGTGAAACTGACTTCCCATAGCATCGTAGAGCTTCTCAACGACTTCGTTCCCGTGGCGTTCTTCTGCTGCAATCAACACACGAACTGGACGCCAGGCCTGCTTCATGAATTCAACGTATTGTTCTGGCATTTCTCGGCCATCGTTTAGTACAGCAAGGCTCATAACGTGGAACTTAATTTCTATGTCTCGAACTTTTTGTGCCTCAAGTAGCCAACGTGAGGTAACCCATGCCCATGGACATGCTGGGTCTACCCAGAGATCAACTTGCTGTGTCATAACTTGTCCTTACTTATTTGCGTGTGCGTTTAATACCGTAATAACTGAATTGATGACTCCGACCGCCATTGGGATATCGAGCATTTCATCAATTCCGTGAGCATTTGAATCTGGCCCAAGTACGCCGGTAGCTAAAAACTGAACACCAGGGTATCTCTTGCCTAGTGAGGCAAGGAAGGGGATCGAGCCACCTTCGCCGGTGAATCCAGGAGCTTTTCCATATGCATTAATTGACGCTGCCTGTAATGCATCTTCTAGCCATGGAGAGAGTTCTGGAGCATTCCATCCATCTGCGTGCTCTGTTCTATACGTCACCTGTGCATTTGAAGGAATATTCGTCGTCATTGCTGCAACTATTGCTTCTTCGGCTGATTTTGAATCAGCGGTTGGTGGGAGTCTGAATGAAAGTGTGGCTGTTGTAAAGGCGCGAAGTACATTTCCGGCGATATCGGGCGTAGGAATTCCACCCATGCCCGTAACTGAAAGTGTTGGCGACCATGTCTTGTTGAGAATTCGATCAGCTGTTGTTTTACCCATCAACTTGAGCCCAGGCACAAGCGGGAATTCATGTTGGAACATGTCGCTAAATTCCTCGGCAGTTTGTGCGGCCGCGATTCGTACTGATTCTGGAATCTCCACGTGGAGCTCTTTGAGCAACACTTCACCTGTTGATGCATCTTCAACTCGGTCAATGAGTTGACGAAGAATCCTGAAAGATGATGGCACTACGCCACTGGCCATCCCACTGTGGCGACCTTGTTCAAGAACTTTTACTGTCAGCTCAATTGATGCGAGACCTCGAAGAGAAGTAGTAACCCAAAGTCGGTCATATGAAATAGCCCCGGAGTCGAGACAAACGAGTAGCTCTACGTTGCCAAGTTGGTCTTTTAACGCATCGAGGTAGGCGTCGAGGTCAGGGCTTCCACTTTCCTCACTTGCTTCAATCAGCACTACGCATCGACTGTGAGCGATGTTGTTTGCTTCCATAGCTTCGAGTGCGCAAAGGGCAGCAAAAATTGAATATCCATCATCGGATACTCCGCGTGCATAAATTCGGTCACCGCGCCGAACCGGAGTAAACGGATCAAGACCTTCGGACCATTCACCAAGAGGAGGTTGCTTGTCGAGGTGACCGTATAGAACGGCTGTTCCTTCTCCGCCGCCCGTAGAAGCCACTGTCACAGTTATGACAGGGGTGCGACCTTCAAGACGGTGAATCTCAACATCGAAGTCATTAAGTTTTCTTGAGCGTGCCCATGAGGCAAGCAACTCAGTTGCAGCATCAATGTGTCCGCTACTTTGCCACTTCGAGTCGAACATAGGAGAGAGGCAGGGAATCTTGCAGTAGCTAAGAAGTGTGTCGAGCGCTGAATCCTCGAACTGTTGCTGGCTAACAAAAGTCATATGGTGAGGTTACTTCTCCAAGCGAAAGAAATGCACCGCTTGCCAGCAGTACCAAGCAACTGAAGATCGCAGCCCCGTAAGCGGTTCTCCAGCGATTCTCAGTTCTTTCTCTGAGATGATTTCGTCCATGTCGTGCAGAATGCTCCAACCCATACGTACTCCGTAGTCACCGACTGGCCATACATCGTGTCGTGCCAGGGTGTGCATCAGATACATCTGAACTGTCCATGGTCCAATTCCCTTGACGGCAGTAATTTCATGTTCTATTGCTTCATTGCTCATTCGACCATGGCGATCAAGCTGAATACTTCGATCAATTGACATTTCAGCGAGTTGCACCATGGCTTCTGCTTTGGTGCGGTTGAGCCCAGCCGATTTCAACTTCTCAGCGCCTGCTTTAATTATGCTTTTCTCGTTGATTGTTCCTTTACAAACGCTAACGACTCTTGCATGAATTGTTTCTGCTGCGCTAGTAGCGAGTAATTGAGAAGTAATCGAACTTGCTAAGGCTGGGAAGCGTTTCGCTACTGGAGCTGAGCGTCTTACAGGTGGATGTCCAGCTTTTTTAATTACGCTTTTAAACGATGGATCAATTCTCTGGATTTTCTTTGCAATTTCTCCAGCAGAGAGCGGTGTAGCCATTAATTGACATTACATAGATTCAGTTGTGTCAACATAAACACCAGCTGGAGTATTTGGGTTAGCCCTTGTCACCTCGAGCAGCATTGACTGAACAGCTCGTACTGGCGCAGAAGGGAATCCAAAGCGCCTTGTAACGAGACTTACACGGCGTTGAGAAATATCAGTAATTGGGATAGCTCTAAAACTTTCTCTGAGGAACTGCGAAAGCATGGTTGTAGGAAGAATTGAAGGACCATGTCCGTCGAATGTCATTGAGGCAATTGTTCTAATTCCATCAAGTTCAACAATTGGCTTAAGTTGAACGCCTGCAATTCGACAGGCATCATCAATTTCTTTTCTAATCGGAGTACCTGTTAGTGGAAGTAGTAATTCGAACTCGGAGAGTTCTTTTAGAGTCATTGGTTTATCTCGCATCCCAATCGGATGTGATTTGTGGGCGATCACCACGAGGTCCTCGCTATAGAGATCTATGTCCTTAAGTTCAGGTGCGCTAACTGGCCATGCAAGAACCGCCATATCAATAATTCCTGCAACTACTTGTGGTTCGATTGTTGAATTAGTACCTTCAGTGATTCGAAGTGCAATGTGGGGGTAGTCACGTCTCTGCGCTTCAAGGAGCAGTGGCACAACCCATCGTCCAGCCGTTCCAATCATTCCTAGTGAAACTTGCCCACGAACGTCTTTTGTAAGTTCTGAAACATCAGAAGTGATTGCGCCTACTTCGGCAATGACTCTTCGTGCTCGTTCACTAACAATCATTCCGGACTCAGTTAGTTTTCCGCTTGATCGATCAACGAGCTCAGCTCCAAGTTTAGCTTCAAGTTTTGCTATTCGAGTCGAAATATTTGACTGAACCGTGCTGAGTGCTGTTGCTGCGTCAGAAAAGCTTCCGTGATCAGCAATGCCTAGAAGGGCTTCAAGTTGGCGTATTTCCATATATCTATTATACAGATAGTAAGTATCCATCTAATCAACTTGCTTGATAGGTGACTAATCGACATACTTATATCAACGCGTTTTGCTACTTGCCCCCCTAAGGGCAAAGCGCCGTTTTTTGCAAAAGGACCAGCCTCCCCCCGGCTGGTCTTTTTGTGTTTTCTGGGTTGTTAGCGTTAGGGCAATGAGTAATCACCTTTCGCCCCGTGGATTCTTGGCTCTCGGTGCTCTACGGCTGGTGAATCTACTTTCTCGTGCACTTCGCAGAGGTGAGGGGACCGTAGCTGGGGGTCGAGTTGGACTTGCCATTTGTCCCGATTTATTGAAGCAACTGAGCAAGTCTCGAGAAATCGTTCTAATCAGTGCGACAAATGGAAAAACTACAACCACTGCACTGACTGTTGCAGGTTGGGGGGCTTCAGTCGCCACAAATGCAACAGGCGCAAATATGCCCGCGGGTCATACAGCGGCACTCGCCAGTTCTTCATCGATACGTTGTGTTCTAGAAACGGATGAAGCATGGCTTCCTTCTGTAATTGAATCCACTGATCCACGAGTTGTAATACTTATGAATCTTTCTCGTGACCAGTTGGACCGCGCCAAAGAAGTACGAGCAATTGCTCAGCGATGGCGAGCTGCATTATCAGCTACAGAAAATCATCCAGTTGTTATCGCAAATGCCAATGACCCTTTAGTTGTTTTTGCCGCTGAAGTTTCTCCAAACGTTACGTGGTGCGATATTGAAACATCATGGACGTCAGACTCCGTGTCGTGCCCCAAATGCACTCTTTCACTGCATCGAGATGAAACTTCATGGTCATGCTCATGTGGATTCGCCAAACCTCGATGCTCACTATCGGTGAGGGGTTCTGAAATTCGACTTGGCACAACAACACTGCAATCAAACTTGAGCATTCCCGGTCAGTTCAATATTGGAAATGCTGCAATGGCTCTTGGCGCACTCGATGTTCTTAAAGTTTCTCCAGGTAGTGCGATTGAAAAGATGAATGCTGTGACAGGAGTTGCTGGAAGATTTAGTGTTCGCACATGGAAGGGGAGGAGCATTCAGATGCTCCTTGCAAAAAACCCAGCGGGATTTGATGCTCTTCTCCATTCACTGCGATCAGGAACTGAAGACGTGTGGGTCGCGATTAATGCTCGTATTGCTGATGGAAAAGATCCGTCATGGCTGTACGACGTTTCTTTTGAAAATCTGCGTGGCAGAATTGTTTGGTGCATAGGAGATCGCAGACTCGATCTTGCAACCAGGCTTGAGTATGCGAATGTTGAGTACAGAATTGTTGATGATTTGAACTCATTACCAACTTCACAAGACACAGTGGAGCTCTTGGCTAATTACACAGCGTTCAGTGACTGGATGGAAAGGACGTCCTCACAATGAAAGTTGGACTTCTTTTTCCTGAATTGTTAGGTACGTACGGTGATAGTGGCAACGCTCTTGCGTTAACCGAACGAGCTCGTCGTCGTGGTATTGATACTGAACTTCTTTCGATTTCTATTGATGACGAGCTACCTGAGGCCGATATCTATCTATTAGGTGGAGGCGAAGATGGACCTCAACGACTTGCTGCAGATCTTTTAAAGTCATCCTCACTGAAATCTCGAGTCGCAAATGGCGCTCATATTTTTGCTGTCTGTGCGGGCCTTCAGATTATTGGATCTTCGTTCTGTGTTGAAGGCAATGATTCGTATGAAGGACTCTCAATTGTTGATGTTCAGACCACGAGAGGCTCTGTAAGGTCAGTTGGAAATCTTCTGACACAAATAGGAACTAACAAACTCGTTGGATTTGAGAATCACGGCGGTGTCAC
>CAIJWX010000003.1:0-2165 GCA_903824535.1 uncultured Actinomycetes bacterium
TCGTTCTCGGCGGCTTCAATTTGAGCCTTCGCTTCGCGACCTTCTTCAATGGTCTGAGCGAGGAAGACTTCATCGTCCTTGGTTAGAAGGGTGTACTGGCCAATGTCTGAAAGGTAGAGACGTACAAGGTCTTCATCATCTCTATCTACGCGATCCTTAGCCATGATGCCCCCTGCTGCTTTGCGGTGAATTCCGTACTACTAGTTATACGGAGGTAGGTAACTTAGCGGGAAAAGCCTTGAAAACAAACAGTTCTGGCCATTTGGGCCAATTAACTACATTTTCTCCGGGCGAAAGGCATTGGTGATGGGCATACGACGGTCGCGACCGAATGCCTTCTTTGAAATTCGAACACCTGGTGGCATCTGTCGTCGCTTGTATTCGCTCAAATCTACAAGACGCGTAATACGAAGCACGAGCTCTTTATCGTGACCTCTAGCAATGAGCTGCTCTGCAGTGACATCTTCTTCTACGTAGAGCTCTAGGAGTGGATCAAGCTCTTCGTACGCCGGCAGTGATTGATCGTCACGCTGGTCTGGTCGTAGTTCTGCAGACGGTGCTTTAGTGAGCACAGAAACTGGAATTGGCTCTAGGTCACCATCTTGCACTGCTTTTTCATTTCGGTAACGACAGAGCTCGTACACCAGGGTCTTTGGAACATCTTTTATAACTGCGAACCCACCAGCGGAGTCACCGTAGAGCGTGGAATAGCCCGTTGCCATTTCTGACTTATTACCTGTAGTGAGAACAATTGCTCCAGTGGCGTTCGAAATCGCCATCAGCAACACACCACGAATTCGTGATTGCAAGTTTTCATCAGTAAGCCCAACAGGGTCACCAAGCAACACGTCAAACAGTGTGCCTGAAAATGCTTGGTGCGCAGATTCAATAGGAAGTGTCGTGATATCAATGTCGAGTCTGCGAGCAAGCTCTTCAGCGTCACCAATTGAGTGATCTGATGAATAGCGACTCGGCATAGTGAACCCACGCACTGATGAAGAACCAACTGCGTCTACGGCAATTGTTGCAACGAGTGATGAGTCCACACCACCGGAGAGACCAAGGATTGCAGTTTTGAATCCATTCTTTCGAAGATAGTCACGTGTCCCCATAACGAGTGCGTCATAGATCTCTTCAACTTCAGCGAGTGGCTCAATGATGTAGTTAACGTTCATTGATTTCTTTGAACTGTCATAGCTCGTATCAATCTTCACACCAGCCGTGCTCGACGCTGCTTCAACGTCAACAACAAGTAGTTCATCGCTGAATGCACTGGCGCGAGAAATAACTTCTCCAGTTGCGCTTATAACAACGCTCTGGCCGTCAAAGACAAGTTCATCTTGTCCGCCCACAAGGTTGACAAACGCAATTGGACACTTTGTTTCAAGGGCGCGTTCACGCAACATAACTTCGCGCTCTTCTCGGCGACCACGTGCGTAGGGTGAAGCGTTCGCAACGAGCAACAATGTTGCTCCTTGTTTTGCGAGCTCTAACGCCGGACCATTCGCGGTCCACACGTCTTCACAAATCAGCAGCCCAACCGCGACGCCACCAACGTTGATGATGGTGTGTTCGCCAACACCTGGGTGGAAGTAGCGAAGTTCGTCAAATACGTCGTAATTAGGAAGCAGTCGTTTGGTGGCTGTTGCCACAACGCCATTCTCTGTCACGCAGACAAGACCATTACCAATGTGCTTTCGCGTTGGCTCTTTAAACCCAGGTCGTGAAACGTCACGACCATCCGTAGAAGGCGCAAGTACAACACCTTGGTCATCGGCACCAACAACAGTTCCAACCAGCACTGGTGGCATGTTCTTTTGGTTTGCAATTTCTGCGAGTGACTGCTTGGTTGCTTCGTTGAAGCCCTCTTTTAGAAGGAGGTCTTCTGGCGGATACCCGGTGAGTGAGAGTTCAGGAGTAAGTACAAGGTCAGCCTGAACACCGGCGGCTTGGGTCCTGAACCGACTGATTGTTTCCACGTTTTGCGTGAAACCGCCCACTACAGCGTTCATTTGGGCCAGAGCTAGTCGAATGACGGGCACCCCTTGAGCCTACCGGGGCCCAACAGACCCAGATTTTGCTGCCTTATTAATGCCGCGTTAACAGAACCCGTGGTTGGACACGAGCCCAGCCATAAGAATATTGTTCATCCTGCGAAGCACGCA
>CAIJWX010000004.1:0-1500 GCA_903824535.1 uncultured Actinomycetes bacterium
ATGCAGGCTCCTGAAGGGACGCTCGTTCAGATAAATCTCATTGGCCGTCTTGGTCGGTTGCTTATGTTCAAAATTGTCGATGGGCGCTGCGTTGCAGTTGATATGACTGAAGAGCAGCCAGTTCTTGAGATAACAACTCCCGTAGCCCTCTTTTGGAGGCGCTGTGCCGGGCGCATTGGTGCTGAGGCCTTCCTTAATGCTTCGGCGACTGATGTCAGAGGCGATAAGGCCATGGCGCAAGCCTTTAGCCAGGCCATGCCCATTGTGATTTAGAGATTTCGCGCTCAGCCGGTAGGCTCTATATCCCTATGCGCGCAACTTCATCAACTCTAGAAAACAACCGAATCAAACTCACCGTTGAGGTCGACGAAACCGAAATGAATGAAGCCATGGAGGCTGCTGCCAAGTCTCTGTCTAAGCAGGTCTCTATTAAAGGATTTCGAAAGGGCAAAGTTCCTAAGAACGTACTGATCGCTCACCTCGGAGGCATCGAAGCACTACGTGCCGAAGCAATTCGTGACTCAATGCCAGACTTCTACGCTCACGCAGTGTCAGACACATTGACTGACCCAATTGGTCAACCTGACATCAACATCACCGATGGCGAAGAATCTGGTCCGCTTAAGTTCGAAGCCGAAGTTGAAGTACGCCCTGAAGCAAGCATTAAGGGTCACCGTGACCTTCGCGTTGAAATTCCTTCACCGAACGTAACTGATGCTGAAGTTCTAAAGCAGATTGACCGTTTCCGTGAACCAGACGCTGAACTTCGTGACGTTGATCGTCCTATTGCACTCAACGACCTTGTAACTATGGACGTACGTATGCAGAAGCTCAATTCTGCGGACGAGCCATTTGAAATGTCTGACTACATGTACACAGTTGGATCAGGTGTAATCACAGAAGGTGTTGATGAACTCATTGTTGGCCTTAAGGCTGGCGAAGATTTGAAGCTCAACGGAACATTTGCTGGCACCACAGAAACCGCAACGTACGAACTCAAGCTCAAGCAGGTTAAAGAGCGAGTAATGCCTGAACTCAATGACGCTTGGGTAGAAGAAAATACTGAATGGAAGACTGTTGATGAGATGCGTGAGCAAATCATTTCTCAGATGCGTCGCATGAAGGTTGTCGAAGCACAGATGTCACAGCGTGATGCAGTGCTCGTGGCTCTCAGTGACCTTGTTCCTGAAGAACTTGCTCCAGACTTACTGATTTCAAGTGAAACAAACGAACGACTTCACGACCTAGGTCACCGACTTTCACAGCAGAACTTGAACCTAGAGACGTTCCTGCAAATTACGAACCAGACACCTGACGACCTGCTCGCAACACTTCGTGCTGACGCAGTGCGTGCAGTTCGAATTGACCTTGGACTTCGTGCGCTCGTTAAGGCTGAGAAGATTGAGCCAACTGAAGCTGAAGTTGAAGAAGAACTCATCTCCACAGCAGAGGCAATGAGCACGAAGCCAGAAATCCTTCGTCAAAATCTCCGTGACTCTG
>CAIJWX010000005.1:0-4750 GCA_903824535.1 uncultured Actinomycetes bacterium
CCACTCACTCATTGACGGCATCAACCGGGCAACTGACACACTCATTGGTGGACAAGTTGCGATTGTTTGTGGTTACGGAGACGTTGGTAAGGGTTCTGCTGAATCGCTACGTGGACAGGGTGCACGAGTAATCGTTACTGAGATCGACCCAATCTGTGCGCTGCAAGCTGCCATGGACGGCTTCCAAGTGACGACACTCGAAGAAGCACTTCCCTACGCTGACATCATCATCACCGCAACTGGTAACAAGGACATCGTTACCGTTGATCACATTCTGGCGATGAAGCACCAGGCAATCCTTGGAAACATTGGTCACTTCGACAATGAGATCGACATTGCTGGACTTACAAACCTTGCTGGGGTAAAGCGTGAAACTATTAAGCCTCAGGTTGACAAGTGGATCCTTCCAAATGGTCGCGCAATCATTCTTCTTTCTGAAGGACGTCTGCTCAACCTTGGAAATGCAACTGGTCACCCATCATTCGTAATGAGTAACTCATTCACGAACCAGGTAATGGCTCAAATGGAACTATTCATGAATGTCAAGAACTACGAGAAGAAGGTGTACGTACTTCCTAAGCACCTCGACGAAAAAGTTGCTCGACTTCACCTTGACGCTCTTGGCGTAAAGCTCACTGAGCTTTCAAAGCAACAGGCTGATTACATTGGCGTTGCGGTTGAAGGACCATACAAGTCAGACACTTATCGTTACTAAGAACAATAAAAATAGCCCCGGGGATTTCCCCGGGGCTATTTTTATTTCTAGCCAAGTCCCTTTGTCTTTCACACGAAAATCAAAAATGTCTCCTCTATTAATGCAGGGTGCCCATGAACTTTGCGATCTCTAACATTTCTTTTCTGTCAGTTTTATCAGCAGCCAACTCAGAGACTGCCAAACGAGTTCGGTCATGGTGTCGTACTTTTTGAGCCGCTTCAAGAAGAGAAGTGCGGATTGCTGCTGATCTAGTCATGCCCGATGACTCAAGAATCTTTAATGCTCGAAGAGACTCACCATTGAGTCGGACTGATACTGCAACTTTCTGACTTTTGACCATGTATTCAATGTATCAATTTAAGTAGTGCATTATCTCCTTAGATGCCTAACTGTCGCAAAGAGACAGCGAATGCAACAACAGCACTCAGGAGTATCCCCGAGTGCTGTTGTGCTTACTTCTGAACTACAAACTTGCTTAAGTTGTGTACGAATACTCCAATTCCAATAAAAAATGTAAGTGGAAGTGCAAAAATAATTACGTGTGTCATTTGAATTCCTTTCTGTATGGGCTCAAAGATAAAGGCGCAGAATATAGCGCGACTTAACTGCACGTAAAAGGAAGTTAAGTATTGAACCGTTTAGAAATTTCTTACAAATGTGTTTTAACGGTACCCAGCAAAGATGTCGTCAACACAGCCATCGAGCTGCTTTGGATTGGTAACTCTAAAGAACCATTCATTAGTCATTACTTGCCTGAACTGTTCTTTACCCATCTTCATCCAAAAGGAATCAGCGATCTGAGAAACGTGCGCGGCAAGAGCGTCATACTTTCGATCATTGACTGAAGAAACATCAACGCGAGCACCAATCTGGTCATCAGGAGTTCCCATGTTGATTGGTTCTTCAGGTTCTGGCTCAGGAGCTCGAACGACGCCATTCTTTTCGTCTTCTTCTCGCTTTAGGCGGTCTTCTTCTTTCCAGCGTGCACGGTAGATCGCCATTACTGAATCAGGAACAGCGTTGTAATAGAGCGTTGGCTCATAATCAATCATCGCAAGCGCCGCCAAAGTGATTCGGTTCGCCTGAATGTGATCAGGGTGTCCGTAGAAACCAATTTCGTTATAGGTAACAATTACTTGCGGGCGCTCTTGCATGATGACTTCAGCAAGTTTCTTTGCGGCGTCGCTAACCTCAGCTGCCCAGAAGCAGTCTGGATCAGAGTTTTGTGGCCAGCCCATCATTCCTGAGTCGCGGTATCCGAGACGAACAAGTCGGTCAATACCGAGGATCTTTACTGCGTTATCAAGCTCAACTCGGCGAATTTCTGCAACCGCATCACCGTCATGGTGATCCGCATCTGGCTTTGCGCCATCGAGCGCGTCGCCACACTCTCCGTTAGTGCAGGTAACAAGAACTGTTCGAACACCTTGTTCGTGAAGAAGTGGGTAGATTCCCCCAGTTGAACTCGCCTCATCATCTGGGTGCGCGTGCACCGCTAGGAATGTCAGGTCAGTCAACGGGGAGTCCTCCAAAAAGATCAGTCGCGTCATCAACGGTTGGAACGCGAGTCCAAGCACGGTGGTAGTACTCCGTGCCTAATAACAGCATAAAGAGCTCTTCGTCCATGTTGGCAATATCGCCATTATCAATTTGTGATGCGTGGGTAAGTATTGCCTGCTGCTTTACCTTGGCGAATTTACGAACATCCATTGTGGTGTCTACAAAGTCATCAGGGGTGTCAGTAACTGCACGAAGGATCCATTCAGGTAGCTCAAGTCCTTTAGCCTTCGCTGCGGGCAAGAACTCTTGCATAATGCGCTGTGGCATGACTGGGTAGTAAATACGCTGAGGACACAGAGCAAGGTATGCAGCTCTTCCGGTTACGCGATTAGCCATGATGTGGTCGGGGTGCCCGTAGAAGCCATTTTCGTCGTACGTAATAAGAACAGTTCCCTGAACCTCATTAATTATCGCGCCCATCTTCTGCGACGCTTCTTCAAAATCAGCGTTTACAAAAGCCTTAGGGTTACTGAATTGCTCCCATTCAGGCAGCCCCGAGTCGTCGTAACCAAGGTTAAACACGCGACTAAAGCCAGCAAGCTTGGCCGCTTTCTCAAGCTCTTGCGCACGAGTAGCAATGGTCCACTCAGTATTGTGCTCGGGGTCATTGCCTTCACGACCCTTGTCATCACGTCCGAGAGAACCATTGGTGCATGTAATGAGCGTTACATCAAAACCAAGCTCTGCATAGTGCGCTGATACGCCTGAAGTGAAGAGGGCCTCATCATCGGGGTGTGCATGAATACAAACTATTGAGTTATTAAAAGCCATGGGACAAGATTACGAGGTTGCGAGTTGAATAATTCGCACCATTAGTAGTGCACCGGCGACAACGAGGTATGTCCCAACGCAACGCAGCAGAATTTTGCGGGCTTTGGTTTGTGGCACTGGAGCCAGGAGCGTTAGTCGAGGGGTACGCCAGTCTCGCTTGTTCACGTCGTAGTGAATCTTTGGCGCAGAACGAAGTAGCCCAATTGGCAGGCCAATAACGAGGCCGGCAGCTCCGGCCACAGAAAGATACGTCAGTAGCTTGATGACGTTAATCCCGGTAAAGAGAGTTGAGACCATCATGGTCACTGACAGAACAACCAACACGGTGACAATGATTGTTGCTACTGCATTCAACCACTTTGAGTTAACCCATGGCCCGAGAATCTCACGGTCATTGCAAAGAAGTAGAACAAAGATTGTTGTGCTCGGTAACATCAGTCCGCACATTGCCTGCACCGCGAGAGTAATAACACCAAGTGGCGCACCTGGAATAAGTGTCACGACGCCCGCAACAACTAAGAGCCCACCGAATGCTCCAAAGAAGCCCTTCGCGTCGCGAAGACGTGCGTTAAGTGACTGACGTGAACCTGAGAGATCGGCAAACGCGTACGAGCTTGCGAGAGTTACTGCAGCTGCACCAATCACTGAAGCGTTGAGGAGCAGAATCGCAAAGAGCGCACCAGTTCCGTGCCCCACGTAGTGACCCAGCCCACGAGCAACACCCAAAGCATTTGTAAAGGAATTTGTGCCTCCGTGGTGAGAAAGTCCCGCGGCGCTTGCGGCCATTAGAGCTGAGGCGCCAATGACCACAATGAATGAACCGAGCACGGTGTCAACACGTTCGTAATTAAGCCAACGTGGGGTGATCTTTTTGTCAACAATATTTGACTGCTGGAAATACAGCTGCCAAGGGGCAACTGTTGTTCCAATAATTGAAATGATGAGTAGTACCGCACTCGATGAAGCTCCCCCACGAATCCCTGGAACAACTGAATGGTGAATTGCCGTGGCGTAGTGAGGCTTTGAAAGTAGTACGAGGGGCACTACAAAGAGGTTGATTGCAACAAAGAGCATCATGAAGCGCTCCCATCTAGCGAATGATCCAGATGCGGTAACTAAAAACAATAGAAGTACAGCTACTGGAACAGAAATGACTGGACTAACGCCGAAGTAGTCCATTGAGAGTGAGATTCCAATGAACTCAGTGATGATAATCAAGAAATTAAGAAGAAGAATTGAACCAATAGAAACATTGCCCCAGTACTTTCCAATGCGCTCACGAATAAGACGTCCGTGACCAACACCAGTCACCGCGCCGAGACGAGCAACCATCTCTTGGTTGATAACTAGAACAGGGATGAGTAGGGGTAGGACCCACAACAGTGAGTACCCAAAGTTTTGTCCGGCCTGAGCGTAGGTAGAGACTCCACCGGCGTCGTTGTCTCCGACCATCACAATGAGGCCGGGGCCAATAATGGCTAGCAATGTAAGGAAGCGCGCGCGAAGTCCCTTGCGGCTAGTTGCATCGTTTTCTGAAATAGTGCCAAATGCACCACTGATCTTCTGTTCCTTGTGCTGCTCGCTCACGCTCCACCTCCTCTCGTCTCTGTGTGGTTTGCGAACAACCACGCAGAAACCAGGACAGGACTAGAGCGCTGTCAGTGGAATTTTGCGAAGTTGCGTAGTAATTGAGGTGACCTGACG
>CAIJWX010000006.1:0-5387 GCA_903824535.1 uncultured Actinomycetes bacterium
TGCACCACCATTGGAGTTCCAGACGGTTTGTGTGAGTGGGCTGATGTTTGTGATTGTAAGTCCACCAACGCTTGTTACGTAGGGTTGCGAAGAAGGGTCATCAACAGCTGGCGTGTTGTTGGTAATGCCGTTGCAGTCAGATGATCCATTGTCACCAGCGGCGCTAAGAACTGTTTGGCCCTGTGCGGCCATTTGCTGGAAAATAGCTTGTTCGGAACTCGGATTATTTGAAGGGTCAACTTCACAGATTCCCCAAGAAGTTGTTACGACTGTTGCGGTGTTGTCATCGGCGATTTTTGCGTATACGTCGAGTGGTCCAGATCCACTAGAAGAATTCGGTCCGGAGTAGACCTGAATTTTTGCGCCAGGCGCAAGTCCGGCGGCTTGTTCGATGTCGAGAGTTGCTTCATCGGAGTATCCACCGGTGGCGCCGCCATCAACATTGGTATTTGTAATTGAAGGAGATAGTCCGTAGCAATTAAAGAAAACATTGAGGTCACTAGGGTTATAAATTCCTAGCTCGTAAACACCAATTATTTGTCCAGTACCAATATTGCCGTTAGCGTATGCGCCACTAAACCCGTACAGCGAGGCCTGCTGTTGCAAGGTGAACCCGCCACTTGAGTTTGGTGTGGTGCTCGATGGCGATGCACCTGACTGCGCACCTGCACATGCGCTTGGGGTTGCTGATGCAACGGCACTAGAGCGAAGAAGATGTCTCGACTTTGGCACAACGGTAGACAGTCCGTAAATCCCTTGAATTTGTTTTGCAATGTTTGCTGGGAGTGTTGCACGGTCTACGAACTGTGCTCCAAGCGCTCCAGTTGATGAGCGAACCGTCATGATTGAAGCTTCAAAGGCACGTGAGATGTTTTTGGTTGAACCGCTCACGTGAAGCAGCACGTGGCCTTTTGAAAGTGCTCCTACGTGTAGACCAAAACTCTTCAGATAGGCGCTTACTTCTTGAACCGTTGTATCAGTTGCGCCGAATCGCTCTGCAAACTGCGCAGGCGTTAAGTAGTGCTGATAATTAGGTGAGGCCGGGTTAGAAAGACTTGCAATGAAAGTGTCTATAGCGGCCTTGTTGACCTGGGCTAGTGCGACGTCAAATGTTGTGTTGATTGATTCACCAACAATGCTGTAGTTCGCTGGGATTGGGGCGCCACTGGCTACTTGCACCCGTGGCTGCACAGCAGTTGCACTCACTGCTGGCAACATCAATGCGACAAGCGCCACAGAGAGTGCTGCAGCAGGAAATAGGAGACGTGCTCTTAAATGTTGCATGCTGACAGCCTAGGAAACCCTGAGGCCAAAGGTTTCAGAACTAGGGATTTTTTCAGATAACTGTTAAAGAATTCTTAATTCTGGGGGTATCCAGCGGCCGCGTATCGCTTGGAAAGGTCGGCACATTCAACACAAATGGACTCTGGAATTACCCCAAGCTTCATAAGCCATCCAAAGATGGTGCAGCCGAGGCAGTACCCCAGAAATCCTTCGAGGGAGGCAGCAAAAATCAGTGGTAGCAAAATCCACTTGGCAGCCGACCAGTCCGCAGTAACACAAACAATTGATGCACTGACGCTGAAGGCGGCACCAATTCCTTGGGCAAAGCGCTTAGGCGGACCGGGAACAAATTTTTGCCATGCTTTGATACGAGGTCCGCTAACGCGTACCGCGAATTGTCCAAGAGGAGAAATTTTTGGACCTGCAATAACTCGTGCAAGGAATCCGTAGGTGAGTGGAATCAGAATCCATGAAGTGTTCGTCAGGAACGCAACAACTGACATCGCAACAACTCCAATTGCGACAGTGCGAGCGGCAGCATCATTAACTGGATTGGGAAAAGAAAAGAATTGCTTCATAGCCATACCCTACCAAACAGGTAGAAAATTGCTAATGAGCTTTAAGGAACAGATGAACAGTTGTTATCGCGCCGGTCGCTACAACTAATGCGCGAACGACGTTTGGTGAAACTTTCTTGATAAGCAATGTTCCAAGAAAACCACCGATCAAAGTTCCGATGAGCAACATTGAAACTGCTGTCCAGTTGAGATGGCCCCGAACAAGGAATACTGTCGCCGCAATCGCATTGATGATGATTGACAAAAGGTTGCGGAGACCTTGTAGCTCTTGAATTTCAAATGGCAGTGATACCGCCATGGCGGCCAGCAACAAAATTCCAAGACCGGCACCGAAGTAACCACCGTAGATAGAAATCAAAAAGATCCCACCAAAGAATGTCCATTTTCGACCAACGTGGTCGTGAGAGATGTGACTTAATCGCTTAGTGATTAGTGGCGCACAAGCGAAAATAATTGTTCCAAAACCTATGAGATATGGGATTACTTGCGAGAACGTTGCTGGTGATCCAATCAACAACAAGGTGCATCCAAGTCCAGTGCCAAGAAAGCAAAATGGCAAAACTGAACGGACTAGTTTTCCATGGCTCTTCAACTGTTCTTTGAATCCACTTATTCCGCCGATATAGCTTGGAAGTACACCAACAGTTGATGACACATTCGCAACTAATGAAGGTATGCCCATACCAATCAGAGTTGGAAACGTAAGAAACGTTCCTCCTCCCGCAATACCGTTTGAAATTCCTGCAGCGACGCCTATGGCGAAGAAAACAGCGAGCTGCACGAATAGTGGGGCGGAGGTGGCAAACATCTTTACTACTCTACGTACATGGCGTTCATCATAAATTCTTCTGACAATGCCATTATTTCTGAGCGCTTTCATCTAATTTTGAATGTGTGCACATCTTGAGCGGCGAACTAATCATCCCTAAAGATGCACCAGACGACCTCATCAGAGCGGCTGGCGGAATTATTACTCGTACTGTTCTGGGTGATCGAGTCGAAGTTGCCTGTATTTACCGTGAATCTCGTGGTGACTGGACGTTCCCTAAGGGCAAGCTCGACGAAGGTGAAACATTCGAAGAAGCCGCACTTCGTGAAGTCTTAGAAGAGACTGGAATGAAGTGTGAAGTAATCCGGTTTATTGGGACTACTAATTACACCCACCGAAAAGGTAAAGCAAAAATCGTTGCTTACTACTTAATGGCCGCTGACGAAGTTGAGTTCATTCCCAACGACGAGGTTGATGAACTTGTTTGGCTTGCGATTGAAGAAGTACGTGGTCACCTCACATGGGACCGCGACAAAGAACTTTTTGATCTTCTCGTTGAACTTCCGGAAGTAAAAGCGCAAGCTTCTTAATTCCGATGCGACATCGGAATGTACTTCTACTAGTTGCCATTTTGGTCACTGCAACTTCAACGTATTTTATTACGAAAAATATTGACTCAACGAAAGAACTGACACCACAGGGTTCAAGTTTGCAATTAGCAAAATTGCATGAAAGTTTTACAATGTTGCCATGTACACAAGACACAACACTGGGCATCGAAGGCTGTCAACAACGAGCCATCTTGGAGCTTGATGCCAAGATTGATGCTGAACGTCAAGTCATCCTTGGAACTATTAAAACTAAAACTGGCAAGAAAAACTTTGTAGCGGCGGAACAAGCTTGGTATGACTTCCGTCAGGCAAACTGTCTTGCAAAGTCTGATGTTTACTATGGCGGTTCACTAGCTACGGTCACATTTGGTGGATGCATTGTGAACCTCAATAAGGCACATCTTGCTGACCTCGCTGATATAAAAAACAGCTACGCACCGCTGTAGAGAAATACGTTGAAGTTTTAAGCTCGTTCTAGAAACTTACGGGTTGCTTCATGTTGCGGCGCGGTAAAAATTTGCTCTGGCGTTCCTTGTTCAACCAAAACACCCTTATCGAGAAAAACAATTTGATGGGCCACTTCCTTGGCGAATCCCATTTCGTGGGTCGCGATAAGCATTGTTGTCCCACTGCTAGCGAGATCTCGAAGGAGGTCAAGCACTTCACCAATGAGTGTGGGGTCAAGTGCGCTCGTAACTTCGTCGAGTAACAGTAACGCTGGCTGCATTGCTAGTGAGCGAACTATGGCGACTCGCTGCTGCTGGCCGCCTGAGAGACGGTCGGGAAATTCATTCGCTCTCTCACTTAGACCAATGCGTGAGAGTAGTGACATCGCTTCATCAACAACGTCGCTTCTCTTTCGCTTAAGTGCAAAAACCGGCCCAAGCAGAATGTTTTCTAAAACGCTGAGATGAGGGAACAAGTTGTACGACTGAAACACCATTCCAATATTTCGTCGAACAAGGTCGGGATCAATTCTTGGATCACTTAGCGACTGGCCAAAGAGCGAAATATCTCCGCCATCGATTGTTTCGAGCATGTTGGCGCATCGAAGCAACGTGGATTTCCCCGAACCAGAAGCACCAATGAGGCACACCACTTCGTGCCGGTGCAGCTGAAGCGAAACGCCACGCAGCACTTCATTTTCTTCAAAGCGTTTAGTGACTGACTTCAGATCGAGAACTACGTCATTCATCGTGTTGCCGCCAGTCGCTTAACGCGGTCCTTCGCAATAAGACGATCAGTAAAGCGAGTCATTGGAATAGTCAAAAGCAGAAACAAAATTGAAGCGACAACGTATCCGCTGAAATTGAATTCAGTGGACGCATATATTTGTGCTGCACGAGTTGCTTCGATGGCCCCGAGAGTCGATACCAATGCGGTGTCTTTTTGCATGGAAATGAAGTCGTTAAGGAGTGGTGGGACAACGGTGCGTACAGCTTGGGGGAGAATTACCCGCTTCATGGTTGCAGAACTTGAAAGCCCGAGTGACCGCGCCGCAAACAACTGGCCGTTTGGCACTGAGTTAATTCCTGCACGGAAAACCTCAGCAACGTAGGCGCTGTAGGTAATTGTCAGTGAAATGCAACCATAGACAGCTGGTGATTGCGAAGAAATGAATCCAAGTCCCAGCGCAGGCAATCCGAAGCCGACCATGAAAATCACGAGCAGAATTGGAATGCCTCGAAAGAGGTCGGTGTACATCGTTGAAAGCACTCGAAACGGGAATAACACAGCCGACGTACTCATTCGCACCCAGGCAATAAGTAGACCGAATATCAGAACCATAACTTCACAAACGCAGAACATCCAGATGTTGGTGAAAATTCCAGTGCCGACAGAACTAAGTCCCTTAGCGGGATTACCCGTGAATGATTCCCACATCTGCTGAGGGTTGAAGAAGAAGTAGCGAACTGACGCACCGCCTGGAGCAACATAAAAAATTGCAACAATAGCGCCAAGAATTAGCAGGCTTGAAAAAACACTCGCAATTACTGCACGACGGCCGGTAAAAAGTTGTTTGCGCCGTGGCACAAACAACGTAGGCGTTTCCAGCGCATTGGCGCTGGCGTCATGCGACATGATTCTTATGGCTTAAGTGCAGGAACGCTGGTGTAGATCCCCAGCCACTTCTTTGTTAGTGCA
>CAIJWX010000007.1:0-11938 GCA_903824535.1 uncultured Actinomycetes bacterium
AAAGAAGTCACCTACTGAGACTGGTGCTGTTGCAACACTTAAGGGTGGCAAGCCAGGAAAGCGCATCATGATCCGCGCCGACATCGACGGTCTTCCGGTGCAAGAAGATCACGACCTTTCTTACAAGTCACAAAATGAAAACGTTATGCACGCATGTGGGCACGATATTCATACCGCAAGTATCTTGGGTGTTGCTGATGTCTTAGCGCAGCGCCAAGAAGATCTGCCTGGCGAATACACCGTGGTATTTCAACCTGGCGAAGAAGGTTTCGCTGGTGCGAAGTCAATGTTTGATGGTGGACTTCTAGAGGACAATCCTGCTGACTTCGTTGTAGGCGGACACGTAACGTCACTACTTCCAGTAGGAATGATGTTCACTCGCCCTGGAGTACTCATGGCAACAGCACGTCGACTAATTGTTGACATTGAAGGTAAGGGTGGACACGGTTCTATGCCCTCTAAAGAAGGCAGCGTTATTCTTGCTGTAAGCGCACTTGCTCCACGGATGGGAGAGATTTCTCATGGCATGGAGTACGAAGGAGGCGTTTGTGCCTGCTCAGCTGGAATTGTTACGAGTGGAACTGCGAGCAACGTTCTACCCCAACACGCTCACCTCGCAGGAACACTTCGTACATTCACTGACGAACAAGAACTAGAAGCACTATCGCGTTTTGCACAAATCATCAAAGAGATCGAAGCTGAATTCCAGGTGAAGTGCACCGTTGATACTAATCAGTACACCCCACGTGTTCAGAACGTTCCGGCGATTGCTGATCGTGTGCTTGAAATTGGTAAGGAACTTCTTGGAAAGAACAACGCACTAGTTCTTCCACCAACGTCTGGTAGCGAAGACTTCTCTGAGTTCCTAAACCGAATTCCAGGAAGCTTCATGTTCATTGGTGGGGCGCTAGAAGATGGTTCGAGCGGAATGCATCACAGCCCTCAGTTCGCTGTTGACGATCGCGCTGTTCGCCCATTCGCGTGCATGCTCGCAGCTTCAGCAGTAGATCTCGCTCAGCTGTAAAAGAGTTTCGGTGCTCCACGAAATGGCGCGTTGTTCCCAGTAATAACAATCCGACTATTTAGGTGTTTGAACGCGCTCGGTGAAATTCTCCGTGAGTTCCCACCTACTAAATGGATTACATCTGCAGAGAATTCATTCGATAATTCTGCAACCGAGGTCTTAACCTTTGCGAGCCAGTCTGATTCGTTGCGCGCTCTTCCCTGCTCGCCAAGAAGTTCATCAAAAGACAGCTCATTAGAAAGTACTTCTGCACCGAGGTCTCTAACAGGAACTAATTTCCCATCTTTTACTAACGCAAGTCCCACGCCAGTGCCAAGTGCGAGCACAAGTTCAGTTCCAGTCCCTTCAATACAGCCAAGAGCCGCCATGCTCGCATCGTTTACTACTCGGACATCTTTATTGGTCTTTTCACGCAACGAGCCTTGAAAGTCAAAGCCACACCAACGAGCATGAATCTCTTCATCAATAGGTGTTCCAGCACCTTTTAGCCTTGAAAGGTTTCCAGGATGAACTACATGGCCATCTCGAAACTCACCCGGGAACCCAACGCCCACTAACGCAACGTCAGTCAGGTTGATACGAGCAGAGATCACTTGTACTAAATGATCTGGTCCGCATGGGTATGGAGTTAAACGACGCTTTGGCGTTCCAACAAGTTCGCCAAAAAAGTCAACAAGGCAAGATTTAATAGATGTTGCACCAATGTCAATCGCAAGCACGACGTCTTGATTGGTTGCATTCTCCATTAGGGCATCGTAGAACTAAACAGTTTCTGTCAAACTTTGTGGGCAAATAAAGGTAAAACTGGTCAACAAATACTGACTACATCTGCGAGAATGGTCTCGTGCTAATTGCCCAGTCTCATAATTTGATCTACAAATGGCCATCATTCGCCGTTTACGCAGCAGCTTTTGGTGTCCTATTACTAGGACTACTAATAGGTGTTCTATGGAACCGTCGCCGCGGACACCGCGCAATTGCCCAACGTCTCAATGCCCTTGGATCACGCCTAGGCGCTGAAGCGGACATTTCTGACGGCAAAGTAGAAACAGCAATCACATTCCTTGAAGAAGTAACTGGTGCCGCAACAACCGCGGTAAGCGAATCATCAGCTGAAACAATTCGACTTCGACGTTCTCTCGACGCACTTCCACTTGGACTCGTTCTTTGCGATGAAGCTGGAAATGTAATTTTTAGAAACTCACAAGCTGAAGCTCTCATGGAGAGTCGATACGGCGATGCACTTGGTGCACAAGCTGTTACCGAAGTACTCAGCGAAGGTTGGGCCAATGGAGTTGCTGAGCGCACAATTGACATTTATGGTCCACCTCGCCGCACTCTAAGTATTCGCGCAACGGTTATTGATGACGGAAGACGACCACTTGGTGTCATTGCCGCTATTGAAGATGTTTCCGAACGTCGCCGTCTAGAAGATATTCGACGCGACTTTATTGCCAACGTTTCTCATGAGCTAAAGACCCCTATGGGTGCACTTGGGCTTCTGGCAGAAACATTGCAATACGAAAAAGATCCAAACGTTGCAGCTCGGCTTGCTGACCGAATCAACTCTGAAGCATTCCGAGTTAATCGAATTATTGAAGACCTGCTCGACTTATCGCGAATCGAAAGCGAAGGGTCGCCAACTCGTGAACCAATTTCTGTCTCGCTCTTTGTCGCTGACGCCATTGAGAGAATTAGAACTGCAGCAGAACAACAAGACGTTACGGTGGAATTCAAAGAGCCGGAAACCAATTTTGTTGTCGTAGGTGACCGTCGTCAACTGGTTTCAGCAATGCACGCGCTTCTTGAAAATGCTGTCGTGTATTCACCTGCAAAGGGCAAGGTAACCATCAAAACAGAGCGCATTGATGAGTCAATCAATGAATCCGGAGAGCATGTAGGTCCACTAATTCGCATCACCATCAAGGACCAAGGTGTTGGAATCCCTGAAAAAGATCTTGAGCGCATTTTTGAACGTTTCTACCGTGTTGACCCGGGCCGTGCTCGTCAAACTGGTGGCACAGGTCTAGGTCTAAGTATTGTTCGACACGTGGCACAAAACCATGGTGGAAATGTTCTTGTCACCTCAACGGAAGGGGAAGGATCAAAGTTCTCACTTGACCTTCCAATGAATCAATAATGTCGAAAAACAACAAAGAAGAAAAGAAGATCAGCCTCCTCGTCGTAGAAGACGAAGAGTCCTTTATTGACGCACTCGAAATTGGCCTTGACCGTGAAGGATTTAAAGTCACTATTGCTCGCGACGGACAAGAGGCACTCGATAAGTTCGCCGAAGGAAAATTTGATGCAATCCTTCTCGACCTAATGCTCCCAAAGATATCCGGACTTGATGTTTGTAGAACAATTCGTGCCAAGAGTGATATCCCAATCATCATTGTGAGCGCGAAGAGTGAAGAAGTTGACATGGTCTTGATGCTTGAACTTGGCGCTGACGATTACGTCACAAAGCCATACCGCCTTAGAGAGCTCGTCGCTCGCATTCGTGCAGTGCTTCGTCGTCGTGAAACGTACACTCCATCAGATGAACCAAGCAGTGAGATTATGGAACTTGGTCCAATCATTCTCGACATTGATTCACGCAGATGTTACGTAAGCGGCGAAGAAATAAAGCTTCGGAAAAAAGAGTTCGCTCTTCTACGAAGCCTTCTTGAAAATCCAGGTCGCGTTATGACTCGTGAGGTTCTTATTGACCGCGTATGGGGCGATGACTACGTTGGTGACACCAAAACCCTCGACGTGCATATCAAGCGACTTCGCACATTGATTGAGTTCGATCCTAAGAATCCAATTCACATCACCACTATTCGTGGTGTTGGCTACCGCTTCGAGTTAACTAAGCCGTAATAATAGTTTTGCCGCCGAGGTATGGCGCAAGAACATCTGGAAGAATAATCGAGCCATCAGCTTGACGACCTGTTTCTACGAGTGCCGCCCAAATACGTGCCCACGCCAGCGCCGAGCCGTTTACCGTGTGCACCAATGCAGTAGAACCATCTTCAGTGCGGTAACGAACGTTCGCACGACGGGCCTGGAAGTCTCTAAACCAACTAACTGATGAAACTTCTAGGTAGCGATCAACGCCTGGGCTAAATACTTCCAGGTCAATTGTTTTAGCTGATGAGGTTCCGAGGTCTCCGGTGCAGAGATTGAGCACACGGTATGAAAGCCCGAACGCCTGCAGCATTGCTTCAGCACGAGCCAAGATGTCAGCGTGTGCTGCTTCAGCTTGTTCTGGAAGACAGTAGGCAAACAGTTCAACCTTGTCGAATTCGTGCACACGAAGAAGACCTCGTGTGTCTTTTCCAGCTGATCCAGCTTCTCGACGGAAACATGCAGTCTGTGCGGTGTAGCGAACTGGCAATGTCTTTGGATCAAGAATCTGGTCACGAAGCATTGAAGTGAGCGGCACTTCAGAAGTTGGAATTGCCCATAAGTCATCTCGTTCAATGGCGTACATGTCGTCTTGTGACTTGGGAAGATGACCAGTCGACATCATTGTTTCAGTCAGCGCGAAACTTGGTGGACGAAGTTCTTCATAGTCATTCATGTGTTGATCTAATGCATAAAAACCTAAGGCACGCAGAAGCCGTGAACCGAATCCACGGTAGAGAGGGAACATCGAACCAGCAATTTTCGCGCCGGACTCCATGTCGAGAAGACCGAGTTCAACACCAATCTCCCAGTGAGGCTTTCGCTGGTGTTCGGCGTATACCGGTGCAGGTTTGCCTTCATCCATACCTGGCCACCAGCGACGCAGCTCAACGTTTTCTGTTTCGTCTTTGCCTATCGGAACTTCAGGTGATGGAAGATTAGGGATAAGAAGGAGTCGACTACGTAACTCTCCCCCAACTTCATCCGTTTTTGCACTGGCGGCACTTTCCAGGTCACCTATTGAGCGACTTTTTTCAGTAAGTGCTTCTGCAGTAGCGGTGTCTTTGTTGCGTCGAGCTTCACCAACTTGGCGAGAAAGGTCTTTAACTTCAGCACGAAGACGCTCTGCCTCTTGCAAGAGCCGACGATGTTCGACGTCAAGGTCAATGATTTCGTCCATTGTGGATGGCGAAATTCCACGACGAGACAGCGCTTCCTTAACAAAATCTGGCTCTCGGCGTAGTTGTACAAGATCAATCATGAGTACAAGACTACCGATACTTGCCACGAGGGGTGTTTCGAGCGGTTAGTTTCAAAGTACATGAGTTACGCCATTGAAGCCCAACATCTCTCAGTTACCTACGGTGAACTACGCGCCGTAGACGGCGTTGATTTTCACGTTGGCTACGGAGAAGTTGTCTCGCTGCTTGGTCCCAACGGAGCTGGAAAAACAACCGCCGTTGAGACGCTCCTTGGATTCCGGTCTCCCTCGTCTGGGTCAGCGCGTATTCATGGTCTCGACCCAGTGCGAGACCATATGGAAGTTGTTCTTAGAACAGGCGCGCTTCTGCAGCGCGGTGGCGTGTGGTTTCCTATGTCACCGATACAAGTTCTCCGTCTCACGTCGAGCTACTACCAAGCTCCACGTGATGTGAACGAACTGCTCGATCTTTTGGACCTTCGTCGTTGCGCAAAAACTCCATGGCGAAGACTAAGTGGTGGAGAACAACAGCGCACTCTTCTCGCCCTTGCACTTCTTGGTCGTCCTAAAGCACTACTGCTTGACGAACCAACAACCGCAGTTGATCCAGAAGGTCGACAAGTCATTAGAGACCTCATTAAAACTGAGCGCGACAGAGGTTGTGCACTACTGATTACAACTCATGAGCTCAGTGAGGCAGAACGAGTTGCGGACCGAGTTGTTGTAATGAATCGAGGGCACATAGTTATTCAAGGAACTCTCGATGAGCTCAGTGGTTCCCCAGAAATGATCTTGGAGGTTTCAGGTCCTATTGATCCCTCAGCGTTGAGTTCAATTCTTTCGTGCAACGTCACACTCGACGGTCCATTGCAACTTCGCTGTGACACCTCATCAACACCGGAAAAGATTTCATTAGTAACTTCATACTTAGCCAGTGTCAATGTTTCAATGACGTCACTTCGAACACGTGCTTCGCTCGAAGAGCGTTACCTAGAGCTAATAGGTAACGAGAATTCTGAGGTCCGCTCATGAAGCCTTGGTGGGCACAGACTCGTGCAGAAATTGAAATGACCCTTCGTCGTGGTGAAACGTTGCTGCTAACCATTGGCATCCCAGTGCTGTTGCTGGTGTTCTTTTCAATTTCCAACGTCACCACCTCGCCTACCCCTCACCGAGTTGACTTCATTGCGCCAGGTATCTTGGCGCTTTGCATAATGTCAACGTCACTCGTTGCCCTCTCAATCAGCACTGGATTTGAGCGCTCCTACGGTGTACTGCGTCGACTACACGTAACACCACTTGGATCTCGCAGACTTATTGGTTCAAAGATCGCAGCAGTACTTGTCACCGAAGTCATTCAAGTAATTGTTCTCTCTGTTGTCGCGCTTCTTCTCAACTGGAACCCCCGTGGCGGACTCAGTGGTGCTCTGCAAGTTACGGGACTAATGATTCTCGCCTCTGGTGGGTTCGCGGGCATTGGGCTTCTTCTTGCTGGGCGACTTAAGGCAGAAGTAAACCTCGCCGCTAGTAACGGTCTTTATTTAATTCTCTTGCTAGTTTCAGGAATCGTGGTGCCAATTAGCTCTATGCCTCAAGCGCTGCAGAGCATTGTTGTGGCAACCCCTTCGGGTGCACTCGCCGAAGGTCTGCACCGCGTTTTGGGACTTGGCCTTGGGCCAACTATTGGCGACTGGATCAGCGTTGGGCTTTGGGCACTACTGGCACCACTGCTCGCAATGCGAACATTCCGCTTTGACTAGTTAAGTAGTGCGAGCCCTTTAGAGAATTCGCTAACAGGAATTGCACCCAGGTAGACGCCCTTCACAACACCGTTTTTACTAACAAATATTGTTTCGGGCAAATTTGCAATACCGAACTCATTTGATGTGACCTTGCCGTCTGGGTCAAACGCGACTGGAAATGAAAGTCCCATTTGTTTTACAAATGTACGGCCAGCACTTTGTGCATCGAGTGCATCAATACCAACAACTTGGGTTGAACCAAGGTTGTGAGTGTTTAAATATTTTTCAATCTTCGGAAGTTCTTCACGGCATACTGTGCACCAGCTGGCAAAAAACATCACGACGCCCGGGTGACCTGACTTCCATGGAGCATTGACATCTGGCCCCCCATTTAACGATGCCTCGGTAAAAGCCTTCACAGATTTGCCAACTTGATTTGAGGTTGTGAGTGCTGATGGCTGCTGCACGCTGCCACCAGTGAAGTATGAAACAACAGCGATCAACGCAATGGCAATGACAAGTCCAATACCAATTGAAACGAACATCATTGGCGAGGGGTGGCCTCGCTGTGGCTTAGTGGTTTCTGACGAGGACATCAACAGCCATCATTACGAAAAGACCCGTGAGGTAAGTGATTGAAAAGTGAAAGAGTCGCATGGCTTCATTAACATCTGCCTTGTCTTCACGTGCATGAACGTAGAGCTTAAATGCGTAGAAGGTAAACATTCCACCAAGCAGCGTCGCTGAAAGTGCGTAAACCCATCCGAGGTGTGCAGCTGGTCCAACCAACATTGTGAGCGCCCACATGATTACTGAGTAGATCATGATTTCAAGTGTGGTGCGACGAAGTGATGCAACGACGGGCAGCATTGGAACGTTTGCGGCGGCGTAGTCATCACGGTAGCGAACAGCCAACGCCCAAAAGTGCGGCGGGGTCCAGATAAAGATGATGACGAACAAAAGCACGGGTGTCCACGACAAGTTGTTCGTGACGGCAGCCCAGCCAATAAGCACTGGAACAGCCCCCGCAGCACCACCAATAACAATGTTCTGCTTGGAACGACGCTTTAACCAGATGGTGTAAATAAAAACGTAGAAAGCCGTTGCACCCATTGCGAGCCAGGCGGACAGAAAGTTCACGCGCCACGCAAGAAGTCCAAATGAAAGCAGTTCAAGAACACACGCAAATATTGTTGCGGCACGTGGTGTCATTACACCAGTAACGAGTGGGCGCATCTTGGTGCGTTCCATAATTGCGTCGATGTCACGGTCGTAGACCATGTTGAATGTGTTGGCCCCACCAGCAGCAAGGGTGCCACCTATCAGTGTTGTAATCATCAGCCAAATACCTGGAATTCCATTGGCAGCAACGACCATGGTGGGAATTGTTGTCACCAGCAGCAGCTCAATAATTCGAGGCTTTGTGAGCGCAATGTAACCCTTTACAACGTCAGTTGCTGATCGCTGAAGGGCGGTTGTAGTCATGGGTGCCATTCTACGAGCCAAGCAATAGCCCTAGGCTGGTCACGTGTCTAAGTCTCGTTTAACCGTCTCTGTCCCAGTGTTTCGCTGGCTAGCTTTCATCACATTTCTGTCAATGATCTTGATTGTGCTGAGTGGGGGTGCAGTTCGCCTCACCGGGTCAGGACTCGGGTGCCCAGACTGGCCCACCTGTTTCCAAGGTCAAATAGCTGGCTCTTGGGACATTCATCCCTTTATTGAGTACACCAATCGAATGATCACCGGTGCACTCGTACTGGTCACAACAATTGTTTTCATCGCGGCATTTTTTCGAGCACCAAAACGACGTGATCTTATTGTTCTCTCTGGACTCTTGATCCTTGGGATTTTTGCTGACGCGATTCTCGGTGCGTTCGTGGTGTACACAAAACTAAATCCTTGGTTGGTTTCAGTGCACATGCTGCTTTCAATCGCCATGGTCGTTGTTGGAGCAATTTTCTATCACCGATCAAAATATGTCTACGGCCCTAACACTCGCGCAGACGTCAGAAGCCCTCACTTCTTGCGTATTGCTCGACTTCTATGGATTCCCTTCGGTGTGCTTCTCGTTACAGGAACAATCACTACTGGCTCGGGGCCACACGCTGGTTCCTTCCAAGGCCAGATGCGCGCTCGACGACTTCCATTTGTATTTCAAGATGCAGCGTGGGTTCACTCATTGGCGGCAATTCTTTTTATTGGCCTGGTGCTAGGACTTCTCATAAGTATTTGGAAAACGTCTGCTCCAGAAGCACTGCAGCTCGGCGTCAGACGACTTGTCATCATTTCACTGCTGCAAGGATTAATTGGTGCAGCGCAGTATGTAACGCACGTACCCGTTGTATTGGTTGAGCTACACATTGCTGGTGCGGTTTCACTCGCGATTGGTGTGACGCAGTTTCACTTGCGACAAACTGCTCACGACCGTGAACCACTGATTCCAAAAAAATAACCACCGGATGGTGCGCGGTATATACCGCCACCTTTTGGTGGAGACGATGGGGATCGAACCCACGACCTCAGGCTTGCAAAGCCCGCGCTCTACCAACTGAGCTACATCCCCTAGGGGAATATCATCCTAGCAAATAGCCAACTAGTCGGGCTGATGACGCCTGATTGCACGCTCTCGCTGGCGATCAATCCTCAGCATTTTGCGCTCCACATCAGCCCATTGAAGCGGTGATTCCTCAACCGGGACACCTTCATCCTCGGCGTGAAAAAAGATGCGAAACGCCACTATCCACATTGGTAGGTAGCACCCCAGCTTGGCAACAAAGCCTGCAAGCTGTTGGTCAAATAGTGGCGTCATGTTGAGCAGTTCATGTTGATTGTGCAGTCCTGGATACAAAGAGTGCAGAGAGAAAATCCAGACAAACGAAAGGCTCGTAACGACAAGTGATGAAACAAAAATAAAACCTGCTCTTCCAGCTGGTGAAAGACGTCGAGCCCCAGGGACAATTGCGAGGCTCGGGGCCCAAAGCAAGAATCCACTCAACATTGTTATAAGAAGCACAACATTTCGGCCAAGTGTTGAGCTCGCGCCCCAGTCAACTAGCGGCGTTGAAAGTGTCAATGTTCCTAGAACGGTAACAAGTAAAAGCGCAACTCCGGGATGAGCAACTTTTGTTGCCAGAAAATCAACAGCCTTTGGTCGAGTTAGTCGAGAAAAGATTTGAATAGGAATGCTTCGAAGTAACAATGGTGCAACAAGCAACATAATTATGAGTCGCTGGACAGTCGCCACAGTTAACGAAACCGATGCAGCAATATCACCAATGGGCCAAACGACTACGGCAAGTAATGAAATCAGTGCCCATGAACAAAGTCTGCGTTGATGTTCATTCAACACAAACGTGCGATGTGCAGCCCAAAAGGCACCTACGAAAAGTAGTTCTTCAATATGCCAGTGAAAGGGCAGCAATGTTGCCATCACGCAACGATAATGCTTCTTATGCTGCTTGTTTCGCGAGTCGGCTACGTACGCGTGGTCCCATGTTTGTAATAAGCAGAGCCCATATAAGAATGTCGGTGTACACAATGACTCCTGGGAACAGGGCCCCGGCGGTTGTAATTTCATCCAACGTCAAAATTGTAATAAGGCAGTTAACAACACCCATTAGAAAAGCTTGCGGTGACTCAGTCTCTGGAGCAATCCAGGATTTGCGAACTGTTGGTAGCGCCGCAATGTGATCTGCAATACAGAATGAGACCAGCGCAACTGTTGGTTGATTAATAAATACCCAGAACCCCACACCAATCAGTGATGCAGCGCCGCAGACAATATCGAATTTGCCAATTTGCCAAACACTTTTTTTATTATGAAATGAGGCAGAGATAACAATAATTGGAATCACTCCGAGAATGAGTGTCATATACGCAGCAATACCAACGTGCTGCTGTAGCTCGACCCCGAAGGAAAGGATCCCGAGAAATCCCCAGAGCCCCCACGTCACTCTGTTCGGCGCAGTTTCTCCTCGCCATGTATCTCGTGTGTAGCCGTACATACCGTAAAGGGACAATGCCATAGCAAGGTAAATGAACTGGGAAGGAATCACTTATTAAGTTTGCTCGTTCTTTTCAGAAAATATGGGATAGCCGTATGTGGCTTAATTTTCTACAGCATCAGGTAGCGTCGTCAGTCATGGACGCAAAGACTTTTCTTGGAATGAATCAAACGAGCGAGGACACCTGGACCCTGGAGGTAACGGAGCGAATCATGACTCCGGGCAAATTTATGTTCGGAGGATGCGGTCTTGCATCAAGCTTGGTTGCCCTAGAAGCAGCGAGTGGCCGACCAACGGTTTGGGCCACAGCACAGTATCTTTCTTACGCTCCGCTTGGCTCAACAGTGAACATAAAAACAAATCTTGTTGTTGCTGGTGGTCACGTGACACAGGCTCGAGCCACAGCTTTCGTTGAGGACCGAGAAATTTTGACAGTGAATGCCGCACTCGGTACTGGAATACTCAGCTCTGAGGTTCCATGGCTTGACATGATTGATGTTGTCTCGCCTGAAGAGTCTCGTCCTCGAGTTATGCCCGTGCGATTTGATAATTCAATCTTTGACCACGTAGAAACTCGTATTGCGCTTGGTCGCAGATATGAGGACATGGACGGATCTCCGGGTTCTCCGGTTTCAGCATTCTGGTCGCGTGTCCCAGGTCACCTTGAGCCCTCAGCAGCAACCCTCGCGATCTTTGGTGACTTTCTTGCGGGTGGTGTCAGCCAGCCGCTTGGTAAACACACCATGGGGCGAAGCCTTGACAACACAATTCGAATTGCAACATTGGAGCCAACTGAGTGGGTGCTTTGCGAGATGCACATGTACGCACTGAGTGGAGGGTTCGCACAAGGGACCGCATTTTTATGGAGCGAGAAAGGGACGCTGCTGGCAACAGCCAGTCAATCAATTGCGTCAAAACTCTTTGACCCCACGCGCTTCTAAAGCACCTTGTGGTCTGGTGTAGATTGGTACCCCTGCGGGGCTATAGCTCAGTCGGTTAGAGCGCGTCACTGATAATGACGAGGTCGTAAGTTCGATTCTTACTAGCCCCACCACTGCAGAACCCGAACTTTGGG
>CAIJWX010000008.1:0-2488 GCA_903824535.1 uncultured Actinomycetes bacterium
GGAAAGCAACGAGACGATCTACAAACAGCAATGGCGAAGTTCAAAGAAGCAGACATGGAAGTGCCGCTTCAGTTCACAAACTTCCGCGACTAAAGGCTGGCTGCTTTTTCCTCATCGCTGAGATGATCTTCAATTTCTCGGAGCTTGTTCGTGTGAAAGATTTTGTTGAAGAGCAAAATCTTTAGAACCCAGAACACCCCGAAGCTGAGCAAGTTAACACCAGCAATTAAGAAAGTTTTGAACAAGTGGTGCCAATTGTGAGTGTGCACGAGATGCTTTACAAAAGAAGCACCAATCATGGAGAATAAAATTCCCATTCCCGAAATTGAGAGGTACGGAAGCACTTCTTTTCGAATGTGGCTCTTGCCTTTTTTACCCCACGCCCATGAGCGGCTTAGGTAGTAGCCAGGGATTACAGCGACGAGGTTTCCGAACAATGTTGCGCCAAGTACGCCATCGATGAGGTGAAAACCGTACGAAATAACAATTCCGAGGAATGAAACCGAAGTAGTAATAACAGAGGTAAGCCCGAAACGAATTATTTTCTTTCCGTTGTGTGTTTTCGACCACGCGAGAACTTCACGAATGTTCTTAGGCATAGCAACGACTCTACTTCGTATGGCTTGAGGCATACCTGAGAATCGGTATTTCTTAGTGCTAACAAAGGTCACGCTCCGAAGTGCCAGAATAGAAGAATGTCTGAATCTTTAGAGTTTCTTGTGAACCTGTTGAACCTTGAAGATATTGAAGTGAATATCTTTCGCGGCGTCCATCCAAAAGAAGAACGCCAACGCACATTTGGTGGTCAAGTTGCTGCGCAAGCGCTCATGGCCGCAGGACGAACTGTCGAAAACATAAAAGTGCATTCACTCCACTCGTACTTCTTGCGCTCTGGTGACCCAACGACTCCTATCCTTTATGAAGTTGACCGTATTCGAGATGGAAAAAGTTTTGCAACTCGTCGAGTTGTTGCAATCCAACATGGAAAAGCGATTTACAACATGCAGGCAAGTTTCCACAATGAAGAAGTAAGTCTTGAGCACCAGATCCCTATGCCCGATGCACCGGACCCAGAATCAATCCTTCCTGTATTCGAACGGGTGAAAGGCGAGAAGGGCGCGATCGACGAGTGGTTTAAGCGAAAGCACCCAATTGATCAACGCTTTGTCGGGGAACTCCCTTGGCATGCGAATAGAAGTAAAGAGCCACAAAAACAAATTTGGATTAAAGCTGACGGAACATTGCCAGACGATCCACTACTTCACGCATGTGTTGTCACGTACGCAAGTGACATGAGTTTGTTCGACACAATTCTGGCCCCCCACTCAATCAGCTGGGACACTGGTGGATTCATGGGCGCAAGTCTCGACCACTGCATGTGGTTCCACCGCGATGTTCGAGCAGACCAGTGGCTTCTCTACGATACAGACTCGCCAATTGCACATGGGGCTCGTGGACTTGCTCGTGGGTTTCTCTTTAACCAAGCAGGAGACCTTTGTGTCTCAATGGTTCAAGAAGGACTCACTCGAGTCATTGAACCAAAACTCATTAAGTAATAGACAAAGGTTTGATAATGGAGATAATCGAGCGCATTGAACAGTACGAAGCATCAACAAAAGTTTTTCTTGATGCAATCGCTGGAATGGACATGGCAAAGATTGATTCTCACGCTGAGGGTGGCTGGACAGCTCGACAAGTAATACATCATGTTGCTGATTCTGAAGCACAGTCGTACGCCAGACTTCGACGACTGCTGGCAGAACCTGCAGGTTCAATAATCCAGGGATACGACGAAGCAGCATGGGCACAGTGCCTCGAACTTGGTTATCAAACGCTTCCACCAGAACACTCACTAAACGTGTTCAGGTCAGTTCGCGAATCTTCAGCAATCATTCTTCATTTACTTAAAGAATCTGACCTAGAAAAACATGGGACGCATTCTGAAAGCGGACGTTACACAGTAAGTGACTGGTTAGACATCTACACACGCCATCCACGTGAACACACGCAACAGCTACTCGAAGCAATTAACGCTTAGGGTTACTTGCGATCCTTCATAGGAACGTAGTTTCGAACATCTTCACCAATGTAGAGCTGACGTGGACGAGAAATCTTTACGTCCTGGTCAAGCAATTCTTGGTAGTGAGCAAGCCAACCTGATGTGCGAGGAATTGCGAACAGCACTGTGAACATTTCTGGTGGGAAGCCCATTGCCTGATAAATGATTCCAGAGTAGAAGTCAACATTTGGATAGAGACGACGTGAGATGAAATAGTCATCCTTCAACGCAATTTCTTCGAGCTTTAGTGCAATGTCAAGAAGTGGGTTCTTGCCCGTTACCTTGAACACTTCATCTGCTGTCTTCTTAATGATTGTTGCGCGTGGGTCAAAGTTTTTGTAAACACGGTGACCGAATCCTTGAAGGATGGCCTTGCCTTGCTTCACTGTTTCAATGTACGCAGGAATGTTCTCGATGCTGCCAATTTGA
>CAIJWX010000009.1:0-6690 GCA_903824535.1 uncultured Actinomycetes bacterium
GAAGCGGTGAACGCTCACCCTCACCTTGACTGCTCGGGAAACATTGCCATTATTCACAACGGCATTATTGAAAATCACACAGAACTTCAAGAGCAACTCGAATCACGTGGCCACGTTTTTACTTCTGTCACTGACTCTGAGGTACTTGCTCACCTTATTGAAGAAGAGCGCGCGAAGGGACTAGAGCTCATTGACGCCGTCAGACAGAGCTTGTTAATTGTTCGCGGTGCCTTTGCGCTCGCGGTCATGGACGCAAATGAACCAGACGTCATTGTTGCAGCACGTCGCATCTCGCCACTCGTTGTTGGCACTGCACCCGGTGTTACCTACCTCGCATCAGACATCCCAGCGATCCTCGATAAGGCAACTGCTTTTTATGCGGTGAACGATGATGAAGTTGTCCGTCTCGCGCCAGAAGGTTTTCGCGCGGTGGACCTAGAGGGTGCACCAGTGCGGCTTCACCAACTGCAAATTGACTGGGACCTAGAGACTGCAGAAAAGGGCGGCTACGACGACTTCATGACGAAGGAAATCAACGAGCAGCCTGACGCTCTTCGAGCCACGTTGCTCGACCGCAGACGCAGTGATGGAACCATTACCTTTGACGAACTTCGCATCAGTGACCAAGAACTACGTGACGTAAAGCGCGTTGTTCTCGTCGCTGCTGGAACCTCGCACCACGCCGCTCAAGTTGCCAAGTACGCCATTGAGCGCTGGGCCCAGGTGAGCGTGGAAGTTGATATCGCGAGTGAATACAGATACCGCGATCCAATCGTGGAAGTTGGCACTCTCGTTATTGGCGTTAGCCAGTCCGGAGAAACAATCGACACCATCATGGCTATTCGCGAAGCACAGCGTCGCGGCGCGCGTGTTGTCGCGATTTCAAACATTGTTGATTCTTCATTAGCTAGAGAAGCTGACGCCGTTATTTACACTCGAGCCGGACTTGAAGTTTCTGTTGCGTCAACCAAGGCTTTCGTGGCTCAAGTCGCCGCTCTCGAACTCTTTGCTCTTCGACTCGCGCAACTTCGCCAAACACTCGGTCCAAGTGACATCGATGCATTGTTCCAAGGACTCAATGCAGTTAGTGCACAAGTGGCACAGACACTCACTCGCCGCAGCGACTACGAAGACGTGGCCAAGCAACTAGTTGCGACTCGAGATTTCTTCTTCCTTGGTCGCCATGTTGGATTCCCAACTGCGCTTGAAGGCGCACTAAAGCTAAAAGAACTCAGCTATCTGCACGCTGAAGGCTATCCAGCCGGAGAGCTCAAGCACGGCCCACTGGCTCTCATTGAACCGGGCGTGGTGGTGGTGGCAGTAACAACTGACCCGAGCATGCACGAAAAGATCCTCTCTAATCTCGCTGAAGTTAAGGCGCGAGGAGCCACGGTGGTTGCTGTTGCAACTGATGATGATGAAAAGATCGAGGCAGTGGCGGACTTTGTATTTAGAGTTCCAGCGACTGAGCCAATGTTCACACCAATGGTCGACATTGTCCCTCTACAAATTTTTGCCTACGCCATGGCTCGTGGACTCGGACACAATGTTGACCGTCCGCGCAACCTCGCAAAGACCGTGACGGTTGAATAATGGCTACGGTCGGCATTGGTATTGACATTGTTGACGTTCCACGCTTCGAAAAGGTTTTAGCGAGGCGTCCAAAAATTGTTGATCGCCTCTTCACTGAAGGCGAAAAGCTCGACACGAAGCTAAAGCCACAACGACTCGCAGCTCGGTTCGCCGCCACAGAAGCAGTCATGAAAGCGTGCGGGGTTGGCGTTGGCTCGACTGGCTGGAAGACCATAGAAGTGAAAAAGATGCGCTCGGGCGCACCAATGGTGGTGCTGCACGGCACTGCTCAAGATCTTGCGGACCGGGTGGGCATAAAGCACATGCACATCACGCTCACGCACACTGACATGACCGCAGCGGCATTCGTGATTGGTACTGACCATGCCGGTTGAAGCAGTTAATCGTCCATCTCGTGTCGAGATTTCTCGTAGTGCTCTAGAGAACAACATTGCAACCATGCGAGCCGTGAGTGGCGCTGCGGCACTGGCTGCAGTCGTGAAGGCCAATGGCTACGGCGTTGGAGCCGTGCAACTAGCGACTATCTATCAAGAAAATAATGTTGCCATGCTGTGCGTTGCGGTTGTTGATGAAGGCATAGAACTACGCAGCAATGCAATAACCATCCCGGTACTTGTCTTTGCTGAACTCGATGAACGCAACACCACACTTGCCTTTGAGAACGGCCTAATGCCAACCATTGGTTCGCTTGAAGGGGCAAAATTTGCAGCTGCATCTGCCCAACAACTCGGTGGCACACACCGCGTTCACGTCAAGCTCGACACTGGAATGCACCGTCTCGGAGTTGACCGCGAAAACCTCGACGCAGTCTTAGACGTACTCGTGGCGTCAGCGAATATTGAAATAGATGGCTTCTATACGCACTTCAGCGTGGCCGACGAGTCAAGTCCTGAGCATCGTGCATTCACTCGAACACAAATTGATCTTTTCAATGAAGCAAGCGACCACGTTGCATCGAGGGGGATAGTTGTCAAGAACATTCACCTCGCTAATACTGCTGGCGCAGTTGCCTTCAAGGATGCTCACGCCACCATGGTGCGCTGCGGCCTCGGACTGCTAGGCGTAGCGCCGCAGTACTGGATTGAAAGCGTCATTGCTGAGTCTGGAATGCAGTTACAGCAAGCGGTGAGCATTCATTCAAAGGTGAGCGCAGTTCGCCGAGTGCCTGCTGGTGCGCGACCTAGTTACGGTCGACGTCGTGAACTAGAAAATGATTCAAACATTGCAACCATCCCTTATGGATACGCCGACGGATACGCGCGCTCACTCTTTGCTGGAGGGGCTGAAGTACTCATTAACGCTAAGCGCTATCCACTGGCTGGGCAGATAACAATGGATCAAATTGTTATTGACTGTGGCGACGATGAGATAAAGGTTGGAGACGACGTGGTGCTGCTTGGTCGACAAGGAAACGAATTCATTTCAGCCAGTGAACTCGCAGAACGACTCGACACCATTTCGTACGAGATTTTCACCATGATTGCTACTCGTGTTGCCCGTGTTGTTGTGAGCTAGTCGTGGAAAACAACATCCCTGAACTCGCAACATGCAAACGTTGCGCTCTATCAAAAACTCGTACTCGTGTTGTTATTGGATCGGGTCCAGATTCGCCTTCGCTCATGGTGATTGGTGAAGCACCCGGACGCCATGAAGATGAAGGCGGCGAGCCATTCATTGGTCGCAGCGGACAGCTTCTATTTAGGTTGATCGAAGAAGAGACCGGACTACTCAGGGGTGACTGCTTTGTCACGAACGTCGTGAAGTGTCGCCCACCTAATAACCGGACTCCAAATAAGACTGAGCTTGGTGCGTGCCGACCATGGCTTGATTCACAGTTCATAGCAGTAGCCCCTCAGTTTGTTCTGGCCCTTGGAAACACCGCTTCTAGGACAGTCTTTAATCACACTGAGCCAATTGGTGCAGTGCATGGGAAAGTGATTTCACTGGGACCAGTGAAGGGGATGGCGACCTATCACCCCGCCGCCGCACTTCGCCAAGGCCCTAGCGTGGTTGACGTGATGCGCCAAGATTTACGAATCCTAAAAACCTTGCTGGGTAAGCAGTGACCTACGAGCGCTACTGCGACACTGACGAAGCAACACAAGTTTGTGGTGAAGACTTCGCCGCTGTGCTTCGTCCTGGTGACATTGTTCTTCTTTCTGGGCAACTAGGTGCAGGAAAGACAACCTTTACTAAAGGTGTAGCGAAAGCACTAGGTGTTAGCGAGAGAGTTACGAGCCCCACGTTCACAATGGTGCGCGAGCACGCGTGTTCAAACACCAAAGGCATAAAGACCTTGCACCACTGTGACGTGTACCGCGTTGAGAGTCTTGGTGAAGTGCTCGATCTCGCGCTCGGAGAACTCGTAGAAGAAGCTGGGGTTGCGCTTGTGGAATGGGGAGAGCTCGCGGCGTCGGTATTTGGTCGCGACGTACTCACCGTGAACTTTGAGATCGATGACAATGAAGGACGCCGACTGATCGTGAGCGGTGCACTCAGCAACTCAAGAAATGCTGAACTTGCTGCGTGGTCAACATCATGAACATCCTCGCCATTGAAACCGCCACCGAAGGTTGCGCCACGGGACTTCGCACAACAGATGGGGTAGAAATCATCAAACTGGTTGATGAGAATCGCCAGCACACTGAAGAGCTCACTGTTGGTATTCAGGCACTCCTAAGCGAAGCTGGTCTTAAGGCCAGTGACATTGACCGAGTAGTTGTTGATCATGGACCAGGACTCTTTACCGGGCTTCGCGTAGGCATTGCTACAGCAATTGCCCTGGCGCAAGGTGTTGGCGCTGAAATTGTGGGCGTTAGCTCTCTCGAGCTTCTGGCGCACGGGGCGCACGACGCAGGGGTGCGCGGAACATTGGTCTGTGCCGTTGACGGGCGACGTGGTGAAGTATTTGTCCAGACGTTCACGCTCGATGATGGAGTTTCACCAAAAGACGAGCCACGAGTTGACGTTCCGAGAACAGTTGTCATTGAGTGGGCCACGATTGCTGCACCCGTGACCTTTACTGGAGACGGCGTCGAGCGGTACATTGCTGATTTTTCTGCAGTGCCTGGGGCAAAAATTCATCACGAAAAAGTTCCTTCTATTCACGCAGCGCTAGCTCTTGGTGCGTTACGCAGTCCCTCAGCAACTATCACTCCTCTTTATTTACGTGAAGCTGATGCGGTGGCGAACTTCACAACACGTGAACGTTCAAAATGACCTGGCAGATTCGACTCGCTGAACGTCGTGACATTTCGGATCTTCACACGATTGAAAAAATTCAGTTCCCGGAACCTTGGACGAGAGGAATGTTGCTCGACGAAGTCACCAACATCGAAACTCGCCGCTACACCGTTGTTGAGGTTGATGGAAAAATACTTGGCTATCTGGGCGTGATGTTTGTCATTGATGAACTACATATCAACACCATTGGTGTACTTCCTGACTATGAGGGCAAGGGTATTGCCTCAGCTCTAATGGATGATGCATGGCGTGACGCCAAAGAACGTGGGATCGAACGAGCAACGCTTGAAGTCGCGGTGAGCAACAAGCGAGCCCAAGATTTGTATTACCGCTACGGCTTTAAGCCAGTAGGTATTAGAAAGAATTACTACGACAAAATCAACGAAGACGCCCTCGTGCTCTGGGCTGATTTACCCGTTGAAGAAAAGCCATAAGGGCCCTACGCTAGAGATATGTCAGTAGTTCTCGGAATCGAAACCAGTTGTGATGAAACGGCGGCTTCAGTCGTTGATTCAAACTTCCACGTGATTTCTTCCATTATTGAATCTTCTATTGATCAACATCGTGCATTTGGTGGCGTGGTCCCAGAGCTCGCAGGTCGAGCCCACGTTGCAACCATTGGTCCAGTTGTTGAGCGAGCGCTCAAAGAAGCAGGGCTTGATCCACGTAACCCAGCGATTGACGCAATCGCTGTTACGAGTGGTCCGGGACTTATTGGATCGCTCCTCGTTGGGCTTTCTGCTGCCAAAGGATTCTCACTCGCGTGGGGTGTTCCATTCGTTGGAGTGAATCACTTAGAAGGACACCTCTTTGCTCCATTGCTTGAAAAGAGTGATCTTGAATGGCCATTGATGACACTTTTGGTGTCAGGCGGCCACAGCATGATTGTTTTGCAAAGTGGGCCAGGTGAGCACGTTGTACTCGGAGAAACCATCGACGACGCTGCGGGCGAAGCGTACGACAAAGTCGCTAGGTGGCTTGGACTTGGTTACCCCGGCGGCCCTGAAATAGACAAACTCGCGCAAACAGGAACACCAGGAAAACTAAAACTCCCCGTTTCAATGACTGGTGAAGGATATGACCTTTCATTCTCCGGTCTTAAGACTGCGGTTGTGAGAGCCACTGAGAAAAATGCTGATGTCCCTCTGGCTGATGTTGCCGCCTCATTTCAAGCCGCGGTTGCAGAGCAATTACTTCGAAAGCTGCGTACTGCACTTGAAAAGAATGAAGTGAAGGGTGTAGCGCTCGCTGGGGGAGTTGCTGCAAACTCTGCACTACGTGCTGGCATTGCTCAACTCGCAAATGAATTCGGAATCGTTGCCCACCTTCCATCAATGCAAATGTGCACTGACAACGCAGCAATGATTGCTGCTGTAGGAGTGCACCGCATTGCGCACAACGGACCGAGCCCCCTTTCCTTGTCAGCCAGTCCGAACTGGCAGTTAGTAGACGTCAAATGAGTGAGCGCTGGATTCCTTTCGATGTTGCAGACTGTGACCCAAACCCATTTGTTCAGTTCAACAAATGGTTTGATGAAGCAAAAGATGTAATGCGCGAGCGAGAAGCAATCGCTCTTTCAACGTCAACACCACACGGTCACCCAAGTACACGTATGGTCCTTCTTCGACACATTGATGATCACTCATTTGGTTGGTATACGAATTATTTGTCGCACAAGGGACACGAGCTGCTGCTTAATCCCTTCGCCGCAATTCTTTGGTACTGCGAACCACTCGGCAGACAGATCCGCATGGAAGGCGCAGTGACGCAGATGAGTGTGCAGGAGTCAGATGAGTACTTCAACTCTCGTCCTCGTGGTCACCAGATCGGTGCTCACGCGAGTGACCAGAGTGC
>CAIJWX010000010.1:0-23849 GCA_903824535.1 uncultured Actinomycetes bacterium
ATGACGGTACCCAATGATGGTCGTGATGAAAAACATCAGCTCTTTGCCGACTCTGTAGTTTCTGGCGACTCGAACCCAATGGGCATCAACGCAAAACTCTGGCGTGAAGGCGAAGTTGCCTTCATTGAAGCAACGTTGGAAAAAGCCTTCGAAGGCGCCCCGGGTAGAGCTCACGGTGGAATGGTTGCCGCGCTTATTGACGAAACAATGGGACTTGTTATGAGTATCCAAGGTGTTGTTGCATTCACGGTGCAGCTTGACGTTGCCTACCGAGCACCAACTCCAGTCTTTAGACCAATAGTCGCGAAGGCTTGGCTTGATCACATTGATCGAAGAAAACTTTTTATTACCTGTGAAGTGCGTGATGGCGACACCATCTGTGCAGAAGCCAAGGGTATTTTTGTCTCAGTTGACCCAACAAAGTTTTTAGAAAACATCGTTGTCCCTCAGTAGGTGACTGGCCATTAGCCTGTCTGTATGCCAGCAATTTCAGTAGACAACCCACTCGAGCTCCCTAAAGTCACTTCGCCGAGCCCTGGCGACCAACCTCGTCGTGTGAAATCAATCACCACTGCTCCACGTGGCCTAGAGGGCGAAGGTTTTCCTGTCCGTCGTGCATTCGCTGGTATCTCAGACGCTGACCTTGACCCATTTGTTCACATGGACCAAATGGGTGAAATTGACTACGGCCCAGGAGAACCAAAAGGAACTCCTTGGCACCCGCACCGCGGTTTTGAAACAGTTACCTACATGATGGAGGGGACGTTCCTTCACCAAGACTCAATCGGTGGTGGTGGAATTATTGCCAACGGTGCAACGCAGTGGATGACCGCTGGTGCTGGAATTTTGCACATTGAACGACCACCAGATGAACTTATTGATTCTGGCGGACTCTTTCATGGAGTTCAGCTTTGGGTGAATTTGCCAGCGAAGCTGAAGATGGCGAATCCTCGCTACCTAGACCTTGGTGCCAACGATGTTTCACTTCTGACGAACCAGAATGGTGACGCGATTGTTCGAGTTATTGCCGGTTCACTTGGTGAGCACACTGGACCGGGGTCTACCTACACATCAATCACAATTCTTCACGTAACGCTGATGCCTGGTGGGACAATCTCGCTTCCTTGGGACAAGGAGTACAACGCACTCACCTACGTACTCGCCGGTGAGGGAACTGTTGGAACAGATCGCCACGCAATTGCAATGGGACAAATGGCTGTTCACATTGATGGCGACTACCTAGTCATGTCCGCCAATGAAACACAGGACTCCAGAACCAATGCACTTGAAGTCCTCGTTCTTGGTGGACAACCAATTCGTGAACCTGTAGCTAAGTACGGTCCCTTTGTTATGAATACTCGCGCAGAACTTCAGCAAGCATTCGATGATTACCAAGCTGGTCGACTTGGCCAGATTCCAGCGGTGCACATTTAGTTTTACTCGCGGTGAATAAGGAACGTTCCAGTAGATCTACTGACAAGTTTTCCTTCTGCGTTTGAAATAGTTGCTTCGGCGTACGCAATCTGACGAGTTAAACGAACAATCTCGCCGCGCATTGTGTAATTCTCAGACAGCATTGCAGGACGCATGAGCTCTGTAGACATTTCAATCGTGGCTTGAGTGCGGTCTTTACCCGATAGTGCTGCGTTTATGGCAAAGTTCATCGCGGCGTCAAGTAGGACAGAGTGGACTCCCGCCTGCACTGCACCATGGGGATTACAAGCCAGTTGTGTCGGAGTGAAAAAACCATTGGCCCAGCCAAGGTCTTCTCCGTCAACGCCGTAGCTTTCAAAGCAGCCACCAATAGCTCCGATGATTTCCATGCCCCCATTACCGAGCCATCTGTCCATGTCTTTTCTTGCAACTGTCATGCTTGCGACGATACTTCGCGCTGCGGTCTAGGATGCGAAAAGTGGTTTTAGCCACTCCTAGAGGGGGAAAAATGCAAACAGCAGTAATCGTTGATGCCATCCGTACACCGGGTGGAAGACGTAATGGAAAACTAAAGAACTGGCACGCAGTTGATCTTGGTGCAGAAGCACTGAAGGCAATCGCTAGCCGTAACAATCTCGATCCAGCACTGATTGATGACGTAATTGTTGGATGCGTGAGCCAAGTTGGTGAACAAGCATTCAACGTAGGTCGCAACCTAGTGCTCGCCGCAGGATGGCCAGAGTCAGTCCCTGCAACAACTATTGACCGTCAGTGTGGATCTTCACAACAGGCACTTCACTTTGCAGCCCAGGGCGTTATGTCTGGTGCGTACGACATTGTTGTTGCTGCTGGAGTTGAAGCAATGAGTCGTGTAGCCATGGGATCTTCAATTGGCAAGGACTCAGGCTTTCCATTCGGTACCACCGTTCGTGACCGCTACGAACCAGCTGGTGGACTTCAGGGCCAGGGAATTGGCGCAGAAATGATTGCCGACCAGTGGGGTATTTCACGTACCGATCTTGACGCTTTCTCTGCTGAAAGTCACCGCCGTGCCGCACAGGCAACCGCCGAAGGTCGTTTCGACAACGAAATCATTCCTATCTATCTTCGTGACGAAGAAGGAAAGCTCACCAGTGAGCTAATGACGACAGACGAAGGAATTCGTCCAGACTCATCAGTTGACTCACTCGCAAAGCTCAAGCCTGCGTTTAAGGAAGATGGAAAAGTAACTGCCGGAAACTCATCACAAATCACTGATGGTGCTTCAGCAGTTCTTATCATGAGCGAAGCAAAGGCTAAAGAACTTGGCTTAACACCTCGTGCAAAGTTTCACTCATTTGCACTTGCTGGTGTTGACCCAGTGACAATGTTGACTGGTCCAATTCCAGCAACTGCAAAGATTCTTGCTAAGGCCGGAATGACTCTTGATGACATTGACCTCGTAGAGATCAATGAAGCATTTGCTTCAGTTGTTCTTGCATGGCAAAAAGAGCACAACGCAGACCTCTCTAAGGTAAACGTAAACGGTGGTGCAATTGCACTTGGACACCCACTTGGTGCTTCAGGCGCAAAGCTTTGCGCAACACTGCTTAACGAACTCGAGCGCACTGGTGGCCGTTTCGGACTCATCACAATGTGTGAAGGTGGCGGGCTTGCTAACGCAACCATCATCGAGCGTCTTGGTTAATAACTAAACAATTGCCCCCGTGCCTTCGGGTGCGGGGGCTTTGTTATTTGTAGCGTGTTGCGAGAAAGAACGCCGCAAACATTGCTGCAAGTCCAAGTACTAAGTACCAAGGAGAAACTGAACCAGGAAGTACGTTCAGGTAGTTCATAACTATGACTAAGAGTCCAAAGCCTAGAAGTTCAAGAATTAGCGCACCAAACCAGCGAGGGCTTTTTGTGGTGTCCTGCTTCGTTTTCGCGGTGTAACGACCACGCTGCTCAGCCGCTACGTAACGACCCATTTCTTTACTTGTGCGACGATTCTTAGCCATAGGTACCGATGTTAGATGATTAGCGTGACGAGCTAATGAGCAGCCCCAGGGCAAACACTCAACGTCACTGTGGAGTTATAAAGCACAGACGACCCACCAGCCGAGCCCTGAGCAACTACAAGTCCCGCCTGCGATGGAGGGCAACTCGATGGCAGTGCAATAGCCTGCGTTCCTGAAAGACCTTGGCCTTGCAGTGAATTCTGTGCCGCAGCAAATGTCTGTCCAATAACGTTTGGCACGACGACATTACAGAATCCTGATGAAGTAATTAGCTGCACCGAGGCACCAGACTGAACTGGTTGCTGCGCCGCTGGGACTGTATTTACAACTAGTCCCTGCGCAACAGTGTTTGAGCAGACAGTAGATGTTGTCGCACTTACCGTGAGTCCTGCTTGGCCAATCACCGCTGCAGCGGCAACTGTTGTAGAACCATTAACCGGAGGCATTGGGAACGAAGAACCAGGCGCGAGAACAAGCAACGTTACGGTGTCACCAGACTTAGCGTTTGATCCACCTAGTGGGGTCTGTGAGAGAACGGTGTCAGGAAGTGATGTTCCACCAGTTGGTGCAGTTGCAGTGAACTGCACCTTTGGCGACAAGCCCATCCCAAGCAATGTATTTTCCGCAACACTTAGGTTCATGCCAGTCGTGTCAGGAACAGTCACCGGTTGTGTTGATTTTCCAAGACTCACCTTAAGCGTTACTGCCTGACCCTTAGAGATGTGACTTCCAGCTGATGGATTTGTAGAGAGAACAGTTCCGCTTCTCTTGTCAGAAGCCACTTGAATAACTTGCCCAATGATCAGTCCGTCACCACGAAGCGTTGAGCTGGCAGTAGTAACTGACTTACCAACAACGTCAGGCATTGTTGACGTCGAACCGCCCGCAAGCAAGAAGTATCCAAGACCAGCAAGAGCGAGCACCACAATTGCAACAGCAGAAATAATTGCTGTTTGATTCTTGTTGCGTCGACGACGAACATCGGTGCGTGGGCCAGACATGACCGGAACGGCTTGGGTGCGCTCTCCCGCTGAAACTGCAGAAACAGCACGAGTTGCGTCGTCGCCAAAGAATGCACCACCATTTGCTGCGGCACGAACTGGCTGCCCCTCGCTAAAGCGAATTAGATCAGCGCGAAATTCATCTGCTGTTTGGTAGCGCTGTCCCGGGGACTTCGAGAGTGCCTGCATAACAATCGCTTCAAGGTCACGAGGAACCTCGTTGTTGAAACTTGTTGGTGGTGGGACCGAGTTGTTCACATGCTGCGTTGAAACAGCTAGTGGCGAATCACCAATAAACGGTGCACGACCAACGAGCATTTCATACAACACCACTCCGAGCGAATAAACATCGCTTCTCCCATCAACCGCAGATCCTGATGCTTGTTCAGGTGAGAAGTATGTTGCGGTTCCCATTACAGAACCAGCTTCGGCAAGATTGTCTTCGCTCGCTACTGCTTGCGCGATTCCAAAGTCGGTGACTTTAACCTGACCGTCTGCAGTAATAAGAATGTTCCCCGGCTTTACATCACGGTGAACAACCCCGCTGCGGTGTGCATATCCAAGTGCTGCAGCGATTTGTGCAACAAACGTTGCTGACCTTGCTGGTGTAAGTGTTTTTGATGAACGAAGGAGTTCGGCGAGCGATGTTCCATCAATAAGTTCCATGACAATGAAATATGTTCCGTTGTCCTCGCCCCAGTCAAAGACCGGCACAATGTTGGGGTGTGAAAGGTTTGCCGCAGCTTGTGCTTCACGTCGAAAGCGCTCAACAAAAAGTGGATCCGAGCCAAGCTCTGGGTAGAGAATTTTTAGCGCAACTGCACGATTTAATAGAAGGTCCTGGGCCCGATAGACAAGCGCCATTCCACCTCGTGCAATTAAGTGGGTGACTTGGTAGCGCTTCGAATAGATTCGCTGGTCGTTTACGGGTTCCATACTTTTACTATCCTACGCCTTCAAATTGCTTTCTTATGCTCGTTTAATTTGGGCACGTTGTTGAAGTTCCGTGTGTTGGAAGGCCTTTTTGCAGCGCCAACGCCCCCACCACGAGACACTTCACAATTGGACCAGCAATAGTTGATCCAAAGGATGAAACCGCCTGGAACGGGACAACTACAGCAACCGCAACAGTGGGGTGAGATGCCGGTGCAAACGCAATCATCCAGGTGTGGGTGTTCTTAGCGGTATTGCCTGACTGAGCTGTTCCAGTCTTTGCGGCGACATCATCTTGGGCCAAGAAGAGTCCGGCTCCAGTTCCAAAACGAACAACATTTTGCATCATCGGAACTATTTGCGCAGCTTGAAAAGGAGAGAGTGGATTCTTCCAAACGTTGTTCTTGTATCTCTTTACAACACTGCCATCGCTTGAGGTAATAAAGGACATTAAGTGTGGAACCATTTCAACACCACCATTGGCTACTGCTGCAGCAACGAGAGCATCTTGTAACGCAGTTGCCCGTACGTTCTGTTGTCCAATGGATGAGTAGGCCAACTGAGGAATGTCACTAGCAAATACCGAACCAGCCGGGAAGAAGCTCTTTACAGTTCCTGGAAGGTCGAGTGGCGGCGTGTCATTGAACCCAAAGGAGTTTGCGGTTGAAGCAAGTATCTCTCCACCAATTTCCATTCCCACGAGTGCAAACCCTGGGTCACATGATGGAGGAAGCATTTGCGCAATAGTTCCACCACACGCAGTTCCTCCACTGTTAAAGAGAAGCTTGGTGGAAGTTGGTAGGCGTGCAAACTTCGCAACTGGATACGATTTTGTAAGCAAGTCTGGTCTTCCAACAACCGCAGCAGCAGTTGTAACAACCTTGAATGTTGACCCTGGCGCAAACGTCTGTTGTGTTGCCATGAGACCAAGTGGCTGAAATCCATTTGCGTTCTTCGTCGTGTACTTCTTCCATGCCTTCTGGGCAACGCTGAAGTCAGATGACTCGAGAGGTGCTGGGTCATAGTTAGGGTTTGAATACATCGCCAGTACCGCACCAGTACGCGGATCTAACACCACAGCGGCACCATCTCTACCCGCGAGAGCATTCTGCGCAATGCGTTGAATTGATGGCTCGATGGTGAGGTTCACAGTGTCTGCAGAACTCGACGGAGCGAGCAATTGAGCCAGGCTTTGTGGTGGTTGATGGTGCGCCGAGAGATAGCTGTCGTACTGTGCCTCAAGCCCCCACACACCATACGAAGGTGACGAAAAGCCAACAACTCCTGAAGTGAGAGAACCGAGCGGGTACAGCCTCTGCCATGGGTAGAGGCCCTTCGCGGGGATTGACTGAGCGAGGATTGTCCCGTCTGCAGCAACAATTTGACCTCGCGCATACAGTGTCGATGCTTGAGAGATTCTTGGATTCAGTGAAGAATCATTTAACGACTGTGCATGAAAAAACTGAATGTACGAAGACTGTGCGGCGACAACAACAAACAGCAGCAAGATAAACGAGGCGAGGAAGCGAAGTCGACGTGACACTGATTAACCCTTTGTTGGCTTCATGGTTGTAGTTGTCACAGCAGCATTTGCACTGTTGCTTGAAAGCATCCAGGCAGAGTGCATGTACGCTGCGTAATTCAGTGCAGCGTCCAATGTAGGCTCAGCGATTTTTCCATTCACGGCTTGCTGATCTGCGCTGCGTAATTGAGAAACTTGGTACGAAGTGTCTAGAACTTTTTGAGGCTGGAACCAAAGAACTCCACTTGGTTGTCCTTGGTACACACCAACAACACCGTTGTCGTTGGCGAGATAGTACGTGGAGTATGCGTACCAATGCATAATGACCACAAAACCAATGACTAAGAGTGCAAACACTCCGCCTGTTGCATACACCCGCCAAGAGAACTGACGATTTCTGCGAATAATGTTTGTCGTTGACTTTGCACTTTGTGCAACCGGAGGAGGTGTGGTGCTTACGGTTTTCTTTATTGGATTTGACGTTGGAGAAACTTCATCAAACTCCAGTAAAACAACGGAAATATTGTCTCTTCCACCGGCTCGTTTTGCTGCTGCCACGAGTTCAGTAACGGCATCATCGAGATTTTTTGGAGACGAGGCAATGCTGGCGAGCTCTTCACTTGATAGTTCATTAGAAAGACCATCACTACACAGAAGGATTCGATCACCTGGATGAACATCAAGTGATAACACATCAATGTCTATCTTTGGATCAACGCCAAGTGCACGAGTGAGCTGGTGACGTCGAGGATGCGTTAGAGCTTCTTCAGCAGTCAGCCTTCCCATGCGAACCCACTCTTCGGCGACACTGTGGTCTTCGCTTAGCTGACGCAGTGCACCATCTCGTAGTTGATAGGCACGTGAGTCACCGACATTAAAAAGTGTTGGTGATCCAATTCCGTCTTCGGCGTACGTAATTCCAACAGCAATAACTGTTGTGCCCATTCCAAATCGTTCTGTATTCTCCTCGGCGTCTTTGATAATTGCCGCATTAGCGATTTCAATAGATTCGTAAAGACTCTCAACTGTGTCTTTTTCTTGAAAGCCATTGCGAACAATAGTTACCGTAATGTCAGATGCCACTTCTCCAGCAGCGTGGCCACCCATCCCGTCTGCAATGATCGCAATTTGGTTATCTGCGTAGATGGCATCCTGGTTGGTCGTACGTACGACCCCAGTGTCTGTTGCAGCGGCGTAGCGCCAGCGCGTCAACGAACAACCTCAAACAAGACACCGCCGACTTGAACAATGTCTCCACGCTCAAGGTGAACGCGACCCTTTACGATTTGCTGGTTTACATAGGTGCCGTTTGTTGATTGCAGGTCTTCAATTGATAATTCCCCTGAATCACTAGCGATTCGCGCGTGGCGTGATGAAAGAAAATTGTCATTCATCTGCAAATCACATTCTGGACTCCTGCCAATCGTGATTGCAGTGTCAACGTCAAGCCGCTGTCCAGCGCGGTCTACGGGTTCAATAAATTCAAGTTTTAGATTCTGTGATCGCCTACGTCCTCCGGCTGCTTCATCGGGGGGGCGAACTTGGATGGTCGCCACGCGAATTACGCGAGCGAAAAATAGCAGCGCAACAATCATGACCAAAATTTGCAGTGGGCGAACCACTGCGGCGTAGTTCGATGCCGCGAAGAAAATCAAGCTAACTCAATCCGAAAATGAACAAGACCAACGGTTATGTCGTCACGAGGTGAAAGCGATACAGCTGTAATTTTGTGTCCGTTGACATAGGTGCCGTTTGTTGACTGCAGGTCACGAATAGCAATGCCCTCACTTGTGCGCCAGACTTCTGCGTGTCGTCTCGAGGTGTTTGTATCATTGATAACTACATCAATATCTGGGCTTCGACCAATAATCAGTGGACGATCACCAATTGCAAATGATCTTCCATCTGCACAAATAAGGCGTGGCTCGCTTTCTCCACCAACAAATTTCGTCTCAACTTCAATGTTTCCAGTTTTTAGTTCATCATCAATGAACACTTCGACCGCAACAGGTCCAACAAAGTTATAGCCCTCGTTGAGTGCGTGCTGACGAACAGATTCTTCTAGTTCAGCAATGAGTGCTTTTTGAAAACCATTAAAGCGCTCGGCATCTACTGAGCTGAGCCATACCTGGACATTGTTTGGAGAAATTGGCCCATTGCTTGAAAGACGTCGAGACAGGTCAATTTCTCGAATGATTCTTGTTCCGATTTCAATTGGCTGCAGAGCATTTTTGAATGGGCGTGACAACGTCCGCTCAAAAAGTCGTTCGAGACGATTCTCTACATTTTTTAATGCCATATACCTCCAACTGTACCGGGCCCAGAGGGGGCAAAAGCGCTGTAATTAATACGGTTTCCTTATTCAAGTAATGTTGCTAGTTCTCGGGCGAGTGGCGAAATGGCAGACGCGCTAGCTTCAGGTGCTAGTTCTCGAAAGGGAGTGCGGGTTCAAGTCCCGCCTCGCCCACCACCGCATCCTTTGATGACCAAAACTCGATCTAAGCCCTTTCGTTACACTCAGAGTTATGAGTCAGATGCCAATAACCAAGCCGCAACAGCAGCGCGCGATTGAAACTACGAATCGTATTCTTGAGGCGGCTTATGACATCGTTGCTTTAGATGGGAACCAAGCCCTAACAACAAATGCAGTTGCAGAACGTGCAAATGTAAATATTCGATCGGTGTATAGATACTTTGAAGATAAAAATGCAATCATTTTGCATTTAGCGCAAAAACAGCGTGACACTCGCGCACTTGAGTTTGGCGCACAATTTTACAAACTAAAAACTGCTGAAAGCTTGGAAGTGTGGATTAAGGAAACTGTTCGTACAGGGCTAAAGATTCGCACAGATGATCCACGTGCAAATCCGCTGAATAAAGTTCTTCGAGCAATTCCTGAATTTGCAGATTTCATCAAAGCCTCTGATACTGAAGTTGAGGAGGGCCTTAGCCGTGCGTTGCGTTCACGATTTCCTTTGCTTAGTGTTCAAAGAAGCAAGTTCGCGGCACGAGTCTGTTACGACTTAGCTGCTTCATTTCTAGACAACATTGAATTTGCGGGCAAGAATGTTGATGACTATTTCAATGAGACATGCCATGCCGCAACTCTTTATCTTCATTCTCTTGAAGAGGCTGAATAGCTACTGGTTAATAACTACGTAGTGCGTGTGTGAAGTAATGAGCATTGCGAGTGGAACACCAAGAGCCACTGCCCAGACTAAAACCCATTGACGCGTTGTCGCTTTTTTTACATCGCGACGAGTGTGCGAAAGCCAGTCTTTAGGAGCAAGTGATGCGGTTTCCACAATGTGTCCAAGTACGTGAATTGTCATGAGAATAAACCACAGAACAAAACTTGCTTTGTGAAAGAAAAACATTTGGTCGTGGAGATGTTGAGGAAGTAGAACAAGCACTACACCAGACGCGATAACAATGATTGTCAGAACAATCAGAACCGGACCAAGTATTCGCAAAACAATTGGTGGTGCACCCTTGCTGCGGTACTCCTCATCACCTAAGTAATACTTGGCGAATCTCCAGGATGTAGTCCCTACCTTAAGCAACACGAGAGGGATTATTAGAGAACCAATAAAAACATGTGGTGTTAGCAATGGTCCAACTTGAAGAATTGTCACACCTTCAATCGCCAGCAAAATAAAAATGATGGCTGCAACTGCTGCGGTAAGACGAGCGTTCCCCTCCACTCCAGCTTTCTTGCTGGAGTGGAGGGGAACAGACACGTTTTGCTCAGAAGTCATTTTTTGCTACGTGGTTTGACTAGTAAAGCTTCACAGTTGAGTGAATAAAGTTAACGAGTGGTGTTGGAACCTTCGGTGTTACTGGTGCAGAGAATGCAAGGAAAATATATGACCCAGCAACCCATGCATCAAGACGGACACTGCCAGCCTTAACAGTTGAGCCCAGTCCGTCTTCTTTACCATTTCCAAAGTCGAGGTAGTCCGTTACACCAGCAACTGGTGTTGCCTTCATTGCACCAGCTGAATCTTTTGCCATCCATGTCATGTACTGAGCTGCGGTCATAACTGGCTTTCCTGGTGCAGCTTGTGCGGAGAGCTTTGCAATATCAGAAGGGCTCACGCACCCAACAACGAGCGCCTTTGCACCGAAGTCAATAGTTGTTCCGAGGGAGTTAGCTGCGTTTGCTGATTCTTTTTTGTAGTTGTAGGGAGTAACCACTGGTGTAGTTGCAGCGGTGTAGCCATCAGCTACAACGAGCGCCTTCGTAATTGATGCACATGTTGCTGTTGATGCAGCACCAGCGGTAGTTACAACTGCCGATCCTGCAACTAATGATCCGCTGAGTACGAATAGAGATATGAGGGGTGTTATGAGACGACGCATATTTGCCTTTCAAGCTAAATGAATAAGACCCAATGTTAAGAGGAGAATTAGCAAAAAACAGAAAAACAGCGCAAAACTTACGAACTATTTAACGTTGCTCGATTAGTTCCATGTAGTCATCTCGCCAAAGATCAAAGTATTCCTCAGGTAGCAAAACTGCGTGGGTTGGCTTTAGTGCCTCAACAAACGGGCGTTCGTGACTAACAGCAACGATTGTGCCCTTCCACTGGCCCATCATCACCCCCAGGGCTTCAACACTGGCCGGGTCAAGGTTGTTGGTTGGTTCGTCAAGCAGCAAAAGGTTTGCGTCTGACGATGCAAGGAGTGCGAGAGCGAGCTTGGCACGTTCTCCTCCAGAAAGAGTGCCCGGCATTTGATGCGCGGCAGATCCTTTGAGCCCGAATGCCCCAAGCAATGCTCGGCGCTCAACTTCAGTAACAACGGTTGCGTTCTCTAAGTTGTCGAGCACTGACTTGCTGAAGTCAATCTGTTCGCTCTCCTGTGCAAAGTAGCCAACAGTTACATTTGCACCGAATTTCACAACTCCAGTTTGTGCTTTTTGTGTTCCCGCAAGACAGCGCAGTAGCGAAGACTTTCCTGCTCCGTTTTTTCCAACAATGACAATTCTGTCTCCGCGTCGAGTAATGAAGTTCATATCTCGAAGCACATCAAGCTTGTCGTATTTCACCGCAACGTGCTCAACGGTCATAGGGATGTCCCCACTTCGCGGAGGTTGCGGGAGTTTGAAGACAACCTTGCGCTCTTTTTTTGTAACTTCAATTCGGTTGTCTTCTAGTTTTTCAACTTTGCGGTCAAGAACTTTTGCGACTCGGGCACGGCTTGCAGTCTGGCCACGCATTCCATCCGCAAGAGTTTTCATCTTTTTGATCTGATCCTCTTGTTGTCCAGAGATCTTCTCTTCGCTCAGGCGGCGCTCTTCTTCTTGTTGTAAGAATTTTGAATAATTGCCCTTGTATTCACGAAGTTGACCATCACGTAGCGCGAGCACGCGCGTAATTGCTTTATCAAGAAGGGGTAAGTCGTGGCTAATGACGACAACTGTTCCACGAAATCGTTCGAGTTCGTCAAAGAGCCAGCGTTTCGCAGCTTTGTCAAGGTGGTTTGTTGGTTCGTCAAGAACCATTGTTTCTGGTTCTTCGTACAGCACACGCATGAGGTCAATTCGACGACGTTGTCCACCTGAAAGAGAGTCGAGATCTTCGAGAAGCAATTCTTCTTCGAGACCAAGTCCGGCGGCGAGTCGAGCTACTTCTGACTCTGCTTCATAGCCACCACGCTCGCGGAATGTTTCTTCGAGTGTTGTAAAACGTTCGATTGTTTCTTCAGTTGGATTTGCAGAAAGTTCGTGTCGTGCTTTTTGCATTTCTGCATCAATTGAGTCAAGACCTCGCGCAGAGAGAACATGTGAAAGGCCAATGGGCTCTACGCCAAGTCCACCGGGTACTGGTTCTTGTGGAAGGTGGCTGAGGGTTCCTTGATGCTGAACGGTTCCTGTAATACGAAGGTGCTCTGGCTGGTAGCCGAGCATCACTGAAAGGAGTGTTGATTTCCCTGCGCCGTTGTGGCCAACGAGTCCGACTTTGTCACCATTTCCAACAACAAATGAGACGGGAGTGAGAATACGGCGTGCACCGATCTCGATGCCCAAATCCTTGACAATGATCATTTAACGGTCGAGCAGATCAGCGTTCGCGCGAAGCTCGTCGCGGAAGTCGGGGTGGGCAATTTCGCTTAACGCATACCCGCGTTCACGTACAGATAGCCCCCGAAGGTCAGCGGCACCGTATTCAGTGACAATTACCCCAGCGAGTTGGCGTGGAGTTGTAACGGCAGAATACGGAAGCATTTCACCAATGATACGACTCTTTAGAACACCCCCAACAGTTGCGGTTGATTGCAGGCAAATGAGTGACGTGTGCTCCAGTGAAAGACTCGTTCCTTCAACGAAGTCCTGATTTCCCCCAACGCCGGAATACTGGCGCGCACCTATGGCATCAGCTGAGATCTGACCTTGTAAGTCAACAGAAAGTGCAGAGTTGATTGAAACCATTTTGTAGTTCTGGGCAATGACGTGTGGGTCATTTGTGTAAAAAACAGGAGCTACACCAATAGATTCGTTGTCATTTATAAAGTCATACATTGCTTGGCTACCAGCTGCGAATGTAATTACTGACTTGCCTTTATTGATTGATTTTCGTTCGTTAGTTACTTTCCCCGAAATAATTAATTCGAGTAGTCCGTCGGTGAACATCTCAGAGTGAACTCCGTAGTCTCCGCCGCTTCCTCTTACGAGCGCTTGTGCCACGAGATTTGGAACTGCACCAATTCCAGTTTGAAGTGTGCTGCCGTCTTGCACGAATTTTGCGGCGTGTTCAGCAATCATTGCGTCTTCTGGTGTACCTGCATCGTTCGGGAAAATAGGTGGTTTTTCATCAGAAACAACAATGACGTCTATGTCATCTACTGAGATGTCATTTGAAAAGCCTTCGAGTGCCATGGTGCGTGGGTAATGCGGCGAACATTCAACAATGAGAATTCGATTTGGGTCTCTTCCGGCTGCAAGGAACTCTTCACGGTGAGCTCCGTTATAGAGAGAAAGATTTACCCGGCCATTTTTATCAGGCATGGTGCCAATCATCATCATGACGCGTGGCTTTAAATGCTGAATTAAGAGGTTGTAGTGACGGAAGAACGAGGGGATGAATTGAACATCGCCACCTTTTTCTTTGTACGCTCTTTCTCCCCCACCATAAAAACTTGCGCGGAGATGAACACCGGGGTGAGTAAACATTTCATAGTTACCGAGCGTCAGCCCGCTACTTACAGTTAGGTCTTCCCAGTCGGTTCGCTTAGACATCTCTTTGAGAAGTCCTGTGGGTGTTGAGGTAATAAGTCCGAGGCCCAGCGTGTCGGTAGGGCGTACCAGCGCTACTGCATCTTTTGCGCTTAATTCACGTGCCCCCATTTCAATATTCTGACACCAATTACATCTTGTGGCACGATGGAGTAATGAATACTCCATTTTTTATTGACATTTGGAGCGATGTTGTTTGCCCCTATTGCTACCTTGGCACTCGACAGCTCCAGGGTGCGCTCAATGAATTCGAGCACTCTGACGAAGTCGTAATTCGCCACCGCGCATTCGAACTTGATCCACGGACGCACAACAATTACGACATGACGCTTGCAGAATTACTCTCGAAGAAATACGGGATGAGCATTGAAGAAGCCATTGCGAACAATCTACGTCTCAGCAACGAAGCCGCAAAACTCGGTATGAAGTGGGCGCTTGATAAAGCTCGTCCTGGAAATACTTTTAGTGCACACCGTCTTATGGCCCTGAGTGCAACACAAGGTCTCGATGCTCAGATGAGTGAAAAACTCTTTGAGGCATATTTTTGCAATGGTGAAATGATTGGTGACCAGTCAATGCTTTCGAAAATTGCTGCATCAGTTGGTGTCGTGGGTGCTGATGATTTATGGAATAACAATCAGTTAGAAGATGAAGTTCGCGCTGACGAAGAGATGGCCCAAGAGCTTGGAATTACTGGTGTTCCATCACTCGTTCTAGACAACAAATTTATGGTTGTTGGAGCACAAGGATCAGAGCAGATTCTGAGTGTGCTTCGTCGTGCGTGGGCACGACGCGAAAAGGTTTAAGCCTCTTCGACGTCGGCCGGCACAACAGCGGCTGTAGCAACGGTGTGACCTTCATCGAGGTTCATAACTCGAACTCCAGTTGCGTCACGGCCTTGCGATGACACCTCACGAACCGGTGTGCGAATGAGAACACCGCCACTTGATGCAAGAAGCAATTCGTCATTAATGTTTGCCATGAACGCAGCAACAACAAACCCTCGTGCAGCCGACAGTTTGATTGCACGAACTCCCTGGCCACCACGTCCTTGACGATTAAAACGGTCCGTCTTCACACGCTTACCAAATCCTGTGTCAGTAACAACAAAGAGGTCTGCGTCGTCACGAACCACGTCGAGGGAAATTGCTTTGTCGTCAGCTTTTAGCTTGATTCCGCGAACACCTTGTGAGTCACGACCAACTTCGCGAACTTCTTCTTCGTTGAATCTGATCGACATTCCACGGTAAGTAACAACCATGAGGTCGTCGGCGCCAGTTGTTGGAATTACTCGGACCACTTCGTCGCCGTCTTTTAGTTTGATTGCAATCCAGCCCTCACGTCGTGACTTGTCATACTCACTGAATGCCGTCTTCTTGACCATTCCGTCAGCAGTAGCAAACACGAGGAACTTATCTTTTGGAAAGTCCTGCGTTGAAACAATTGCCTGAATTGATTCATTTGGCTGGAGATTCAGCAAGTTAACAACTGCTGTTCCCTTCGCGGTGCGTTCCTTCATTGGAATTTCGTGTCCACGCAGACGGAATACTCGCCCGCGGTTAGAGAACAACAAGAGGAATGAGTGTGACGTTGTGTAGACAATCTGATCAACAAAGTCTTCGTCTTTCAGCTTTGCACCCTGTACACCGCGACCACCGCGACCTTGTACCCGGAACGAGTCCGATGCAACTGCCTTCACGTAGCCCGCTTGGGTCATGGTGATAACAATTTCTTCGTCCTTGATGAGATCTTCAACACCAAGTTCTCCTGGGTCATTAACGATCTCAGTAACGCGATCATTTGCGTACTTGTCACGAATAGTTGACATTTCATCAGAAATTACTTTGCGAAGTTTTTTGTCACTCGCAAGAATTGACTGAAGATCCTTGATTGTTTCACGAAGCTTGGCCATTTCATCATCAAGTTCTTTGCGACCAATCTTGGTGAGACGCGAGAGAGTCATGTCCAAAATGTGGTTCGCTTGCTCTTCAGAGAACTCGAACGGAGCTGCCATGAGCGAGGTTCGTGCTGAGCCTCGGTCATCAGATCCACGAATGGTCTTAATAACTGCATCCAGCATGTCAATGGCCTTAAGGAGACCTTCAACAATATGAGCACGTGCTTCGGCCTTACGAAGACGGAACTGTGTTCGTCGAGTAATGACCTCTACTTGGTGAGCAATGTAATGCGTTAGTGCTTGGGCCAAGTTGAGCGTACGTGGAACACCATCAACAAGTGCCAAGGTGTTTACCGAGAATGTTGTTTGCAGCGAAGTGTTCTTATACAACTTGTTAAGAACAACGTTTGCATTCGCATCACGCTTCAACTTGATAACAAGACGTGCTTGACGTCCTGCAGAGTCGTTCTGCATTGCTGAAATTCCGTCAAGTTCTCCTGCTTTTACAAGCTCGTAGACCTTTTCCTCGATTGATTCAACAGATACTTCGTAAGGGAACTCCGTAATGACGATTCGTACGTCATTCTTCGCCTCTTCAATTTCAGCAACCGCGCGCATCTTGATTGATCCACGACCAGTTCGGTACGCATCAAGAATTCCTTGACGACCAAGGATTTGAGCACCGGTTGGAAAGTCAGGTCCCTTCACAAACTGCATGAGGTCGTCTGGTGTTGCTTCTGGATTAGCCAGGAGGTGCAAGGTTGCGTCAATTACTTCACCAAGGTTGTGTGGTGGAATTTTTGTCGCCATACCCACAGCAATACCCTGAGATCCATTAACCAGAAGGTTTGGGAAACGTGACGGAAGAACTGTTGGTTGTTGTGTTGAGTTGTCGTAGTTCGGCTCGAAGTTAACAGTGTCTTCGTCAATTGAATCGAGCATTTCGAGCGCAAGTGGGGCTAAGCGACATTCGGTGTAACGCATTGCTGCAGCACCTTCGTCTGGTCCGGTTCCACCGAAGTTTCCGTGTCCACTGATGAGTGGGTGACGCATTGCAAAGTCTTGAACCATTCGAACAAGTGCGTCATAAATAGCACCGTCTCCGTGTGGGTGATACGTTCCCATTACGTTTCCAACAACGCTCGCACACTTGGAGTGTGGACGATCTGGTCGGAGTCCTTGGTCGAACATTGAATACAAGATGCGGCGGTGAACTGGCTTTAGTCCGTCACGTGCATCAGGAAGCGCACGAGAAACAATGACTGACATGGAGTACTCGAGGAACGAGCGCTCCATTTCAAGATTGATCTCGATTGGTTCTACGTAGCCAACAACTTCTTCGCCGGCTGGTTCGTTACTTGGTATTGACTTTGGTTTACGTGCCATGTTTCCTCTGCTCCTAGATGTCTAGGAATCGAACGTCTTTTGCGTTTGTCTGAATGAAGTGACGTCGTTGCGGAACATCGTCACCCATAAGAATTGAACACACCTCATCAGCAAGTGCAGCTTGCTCTACGGTGATTTGAAGCAATGCGCGCTTCGAGGCATCCATTGTGGTGTCACGAAGTTCGTCGTAGTCCATTTCTCCAAGACCCTTAAGTCGTTGGAAGTCGTTCTTATGATTTGGATTTTCTGCAAGGAACTTCGTCTTCGCTGCATCATCGCGAAGGTATTCCTTTTCTTTTCCAACCAGTGTTGAGTAGAGAGGTGGCTGAGCGACATAAACGTTTCCGTTTGTCACCAGTTCAGTCATTTGACGGAAGAAGAACGTAAGGAGAAGAGTTCGGATGTGACTTCCGTCAACATCAGCATCAGCCAACAAAATGATCTTGCTGTATCTAATCTTCGAAACATCAAAATCACCTTCAACACCAGCACCGATTGCAGAAATCAAAGCTTGAATTTCTGTATTTTTCAGAATTTTGTCTGAGCGTGCTTTTTCTACGTTAAGAATCTTTCCTCGAATTGGAAGGATCGCTTGGTTGCGTGGGTTACGTGCATCCTTTGCAGAACCTCCTGCAGAGTTTCCTTCAACAATAAATAACTCGCACTCACGCGGATCGTTTGAAGAGCAGTCAACAAGTTTTCCTGGAAGACCTGCTCCGTCAAGTGCGCTCTTTCTACGAGTTAGATCACGGGCCTGTCGAGCAGCCATACGTGCACGGGCTGCTTGTGTTGCCTTAGCAATGATTTGGCTGCCTTCTTTTGGATTTTCTTCCAACCACTCGGCAAGTTTTTCGTTTGTTGCGCGCTCTACGAGCGAGCGAATTGAAACGTTTCCAAGTTTTCCTTTGGTCTGACCTTCGAACTGTGGTTCGGCAAGTCGAACAGCAATAATTGCCGTAAGACCTTCGCGAATGTCTTCACCAAGAAGGTTGTCTTCTTTTTCTTTTAGAAGATTGCGCTTACGTGCGTAGCGGTTAACAACGTTGGTAATTGCCTTTCGGAATCCTTCTTCGTGCATTCCACCTTCAATGGTGGAAATACCGTTCGCAAAGGAGTGGATACTTTCGTAGTAACCGGTATTCCACTGAAAGGCAACATCAACTTCTTGGCCCTCTTCAGCTTGTTCGTAGTAACCGACTTTACGGAATAGTGATTCTTTTGAGTTGTTGAGGTGTCGAACGTAGTCAACAATTCCACCCTTGTACATAAAGGTTTCTTTTGCTTCACGGCCCTTGCGCTCATCTTCAAAACGAATTTCTAAACCTTTGTTCAAGAAAGCCATGATCTGAAGTCGTTCGAGAACGGTTTGTGCGCGAAAGTCAACGTCTTCAAAAATCGTTGGGTCTGGTGTGAATGTAACTGTTGTTCCGGTGCGGTCCTTCGGAGCCTTGCCAGTTACTTTTATTTTTCCTGACGGCTTTCCACCGTTTTTAAAAACAAGTTGGTGATGATCACCATTGCGATCGATTTCAAGAATTAGTTCTGTTGATAGTGCGTTAACAACTGACACACCTACTCCGTGAAGTCCTCCAGAAACTTTGTATCCTTCACCACCAAATTTTCCTCCGGCGTGAAGAACGGTTAGAACAATTTCTGCTGCCGACTTGCCTGGATACTGTGGGTGCTCGTCAACCGGGATTCCTCGACCATCGTCGCTGACGCGCACGCTCCCGTTAGCAAGAATTGTTACGTCGATCCTTGAGCAGTAACCGGCCATTGCCTCATCGACCGCGTTGTCTACGACCTCCCAAACGAGGTGGTGAAGCCCTGCAGGGCCCGTAGAGCCGATGTACATACCTGGTCTGACACGAACTGGCTCAAGACCCTCGAGAACGGTGATATCGCTTGCTCCGTAGCTAGCGGATCCCTTGCTTTTCTCGGCCACGAAGGCTTCCTTTCGGTAGAAATTCAGGCGTTTTGGCGCCGTCACCATGTTAATTTGGGACCCCATAATCCTACCCGAGAAGGTGTGACATTTGTGCGTGTTTCAGACCCCTGAAGGCCTTATTTCACAAGGATTATTACTTATTTTCAAGCACTGTTCGAAGTGCTGTTGGAGCGCTGACTCCGAGGGGTGAAAATCCCTCCAAAATTGTGTTTGTTTCGCTCAAAATCCTCTGTGCAAATGCTCCTGAGGGCACCCTGATTAGCAAAACACCGTTTTTGATGAATTCAGGTCGGCAGTTCTCGGCCAAAACAGGTTCAACAATTGTTGGCCAGAGTTCTCTTATTTGATCAATGGCTCGAATGTCTACTTTGCGAAGTCGACCAGCAACAACGTTTAATAAGTCACCGATTGTTTTTGGTTGTTCATTAAACCTGGACATTATGAAATTTTAGTTAGGTCAATCACAACCGCAGGGTTCATCCCTTGTGGAAGTGGTGAGGCGGTTGTAACGAGTGTTTGACCAACAGGAAGAAGGTGTAGGAGTCGGTCACTTCTTTGTGGATCAAGTTCACTAAAAACGTCATCAAGTAACAAGAGTGGTTCGACTCCTCTTTCTTGTTTTACAAGATTGTGACCAGCTAAACGAAGTGCGAGTGCAATTGAACGCTGCTCACCTTGTGAGGCTTGTTTTTTTGCATCACGTGAGTCAATAGTTAGAACTATGTCGTCTCGGTGTGGACCAAGAGTTGTGTGGCGACGATACAGATCATCATTTAGTGCCAATGAAAGTGCGTTTTGTAGATCACCGTTCCATGACTTTTCGTAACTAACACCAATTTGAATTTTGGTTTGTGATAGTTCTTCATAAAAATGTTGAACGAGTGGGAGTAAGTCACCGATTGTTTTTTGTCGTTCTTCAATAATTTTATTACTGACGTCAACGAAGTCAGTGGTCCAAACATCGAGTTCGTTTTTTTGAGTTATTGATGGTTGTTCACCGTCGAGTGCATAAAGAAGTGCATTACGTTGTTTTAGGATTTTGTTAAATCGCTCAACCACAGTTGCATTTTTTGGTTCTTTGTCCTCAATAACATTGGTGAGGAAAGTCCTTCTCGTTTCAGGGCTTTCTCGCACCACTCCAACACCATCAGGGGTGAAGATTGTTATTGGAAGCACGTCGGCGAGATCTGTTCTTGATTTTGGTTTGTTTCCATTTACCAACATCTTTTTGGTGGTGTTCCGTGGACCCTTGGTGATTGTTAGATCAACCTGAACTCTTCGATCTTTTTGAAACAAGACTCCATGAACTTCGCTTTGGTTTTCATTTGTTCGAATCATGTCGTTCGCAGATGAGGTGCGAAATGATTGAGCGGTTGCGAGTGCGTAGACGGCTTCAAGGACGGATGTTTTTCCTGTTCCGTTCGGAGATAGGAAAACTGTTACAGCGTCATGGTCTGGTTCTATACGTAAATTTTTAAATGTACGAAAGTTCCGAAGCTCTAGTTCGTGGAGCCCCACTGTGGTCTCTTACTTACTGGACGCGCACTGGCATGAGTAGGTAGCGAAAACGCGTGTCTTCAACACCATGAACCATTGCTGGGCGAACCGAGTCAGACATCTCAAGAATAATTTCATCACCAGGAACAGCTTCAATGCCATCGATGAGAAAACTTGGGTTGAACGCGATGGTTATTTCTTCACCTGTGTAGTCAGCGTCAACATTGTCTTCGATGTCTCCGGTGTCATGGCTTTGTGTTCTTATTTCAAGACCTTTGTCTTTTGTTGTTAGACGAACAGATGATGTTGAGTCTTTTGCAAGCAGCTTTGCTCGTTTTAGTGATGTGAGGAGTGTGTCTTTGGCAATACGTAGTTGGTTTGGATAGCTCGCTGGGATTAACTGAAGAACAGAAGGGTAGTTTCCGTCAATCAATCTTGATGAGATGTTTGTTTGTCCAACAATGAAGCAGATCTCAGAATCATTTAGGGTGACTCCAATTTCAGCTTCGGCGGCGAGGGATGCAGCAGCACGTTGTAGTTCTTGTAGGGCTCGTGCTGGTACCAATAGGTCGTGGTGCCCACCAAATCCCTTAACCCCAGGAACATCGCGCACAGCGAGTCTGTATGAGTCGGTTGCAATAAGACGAAGTGCGTCGTTTTCTGTTGTGAACAAAACTCCTGTTAAAAGTGGTCGTGCATCATCGTTTGCCGCAGCTCGTACAACTTGGTTGAGTCCTTGAATTAGGTCTAAGGCGGCGATGTTTGTTACCACACCACTAATTGGTGGAAGTTTTGGATAATCCATGACGGCAAATGTGCGAAGGGAGAATTTTGCTCGCCCAAGTGATACCTCTACATTTTCTTCGGTTCCGTTGATTGTTACAGCACCAGCTTCGAGAGAACGGACTGCGTCAACAATGAGTCTTGCGGGAACGACGATTGATCCGTCTTCGACCCCAATTACATCAACAGTTGTTCGAACGGTTATGTCTAGGTCTGTTCCGGTGACAGTTAGATGATTGCCGTTTAGGTTCAAAAGGATGCCTGACGAGGCTCCAATAAGACGTGTTGCGACAACCCTGCTTGCAGCAGCTAATGCCTCAACAAGAATGTCGCGCTCTGATTTGAACTTCATTGGACTACCTTTCGTTACTACTGAGAATACGGTGTGGATTTATATATTGAGAAGTCTTAGTAGTAGTAGGTCTGTGGATATGTGTATAAGTTTCTAAAAACCCTGATTAGAAACAAAATAAAACACACATAAAACCACACACCCTTGTTACTAAAACTCTCAACCCTCAAAACTCAACCCTAAAGTTATGTGGACTACGTACTACAAAACAACGAGTAAACAACAAGAACAAACCCAAGCTGTCCACAAACTAATCGCGGCCCTCCCCTTGTAAACGACGCTTTAGTTGGTTTACTTCCGCAAGAATTTCTTCGTTAACTGCGAGTTGTTCTTTTACCTTCTCCACACCACTAATAACAGTCGTATGGTTTCTTCCATCAAAAATTCTGGCAATCATTGGATATGAGTAGTTGTTAAGCAGATCTCTAACTAAATACATAGCAATATGGCGCGCGTGGACCAATGGGCGAAGTCTCTTAGAACCACGGACGTCCTCGACCGACAGGCCATAAAAATCAGCAACAACAGAAAGAATTGTCTCGGGCTTCAAAACGACCTGCTCTTGGCCAAGGTTGGTCAAGTGAGCCTTAGCTAACTCGAGAGAAATCGGCTCTTGGCGAAGGTTGGCAAAAGCACGCAACATAGTGATTGATCCCTCGAGCTCACGAATGTTGTCGCGAACTCGGTTAGCAATCCATTCAGCTACATCGGTAGGAAGTTCAATACCCTCTCGCTCAGACTTAGAACGAAGAATTGCAATTCGTGTTTCAAGGTCAGGTTGGTCGATTTCAGTTACGAGACCTTGAAGCAAACGACTCCGGAAACGCTCTTGTAGTCCAGCAAGATCTTTTGGAGAACGGTCTGATGTAAGAACAATCTGCTTACCCTCGCCATGGAGTGCGTTGTAGGTGTGAAAAATCTCCTCGTGGAATGTTTCTCCGCGTGTTTCCATGAACTGGATGTCATCAATCAACAAAACGTCGATTTCTCGGTAGCGCTCGTGAAGTGCAAGTTGTGTTCGAGTTTGAATGGCACGAATGAAGTCATTAAGGAAAGTCTCTGTTGATACATAGAGCACTTTTCGTCCTGGGTAGTTTTCCTGGACATAGTTACCAATTGCGTGCAATAAGTGGGTTTTTCCAAGCCCGGAGTTTCCATAAATCATGAGCGGGTTGTATGCGCGCCCTGGTGTTTCTGCAACTGACTGCGCCGCAGCGAATGCGAGGCGGTTAGAAGATCCAGGAACGAAAGAATCGAATGTCATACGAGGGTCGAGTCGTGCAGGTCGGTCGACACTTGTTACAACCGGAGTAGTCACCGCTGGGCTGATTGGTTGCGTGTCGACCTCAACAACATCACTACTGTCAACATCACTCAAAGTCAGTAAAACTTGAATGTCAGGACCCGCTAATTCACGAGCTTGCTCGGTTATGAACGGGAGGTAGCGCTGTTGAACTCTTTGAAGTTGGATTTGGTTGGGCGCACCAATAATCAACTCGTCATTTGCATAATCCACAAGGCGAAGCGTGTTGAGCCCAGCGGACCAAACAGCGTCAGATGCACTGCTACGTAAGGAGTCACGAAGTGCTGACCAGATCTCCTCACCACTTTGCATTTTTTCCTCCACAGACCACAACTGACATTATCCACAAGCACTTTTTGACACCATGCTGGTGGGGAGAGTCACCATACACGTAATTTCAAATCTCTGCCGAGGGGGGTCGGCTGTTCGGGTAAGATTTATCCCAGTAGCGCGCCAGCGACCCCCAGGGGGTACCGCGAAGCGCATCAATATAGTTTTAGAAGAGGATTTTATGAAGCGTACTTATCAGCCAAATGCACGAAAAAGGGCAAAAACACAC
>CAIJWX010000011.1:0-3198 GCA_903824535.1 uncultured Actinomycetes bacterium
CTATTCCAACACGCATATGACATTTTATGCATAAAAGTGACTATAAATGCAAGTTTTATTCACTCGCGCTAGTATCTTTCAATGACTAAAAGGGGTTTAGCACTATTTGCCGCAATGGCTTTTATCTGGGGAATCCCCTATTTGCTCATCAGAATCGCAGTTCGTGAACTCGATCCTGGCGTCCTCGTTTTCGGAAGAACTGTCCCTGCAGCCATAATCATGCTGACACTGGTGGCGTATAAGAAGCAGTTTCCGATTCTTGTTGCCAACATCAAATGGATTTTGATATTTGCAGTTATTGAGTTTGGTATCCCCTGGTACTTAATGGGTACTTCTGAGAAGCACTTGACCAGCTCAATTACCAGTCTTCTTATTTGTTGTGTTCCACTCTTTTCAGTACTTGGCCAACTCATCCGTCGAACTGAGCACGAAAAGATTTCTCAGCGTCGTATTTTCGGTTTGAGCATTGGAATTGTTGGCGTGGGCTTTCTTGTTGGCATTGACGTGCGTGGTGGGTCATTCGGATGGGTGGCGCTGCTGCTTATTGTCTGCGTGGGTTACACCATTGGGCCAATCATTCTCGCCACAAAGCTCAACGGCGTTCCAGGTTCAATTGTCATTGCGGGTGCATCAGTATTTGTTGCAGTCTGCTGGACACCCTGGACTCTCACCCACTGGCCAGCTCACATCAGTGGAGAAACATGGGCGTGCGTTGTAACACTTTCGATTGTCTGCACCGCAATTGCCTTCGTGGTCTTTGGAGCCCTCATTTCAGAGATCGGTGCAACCAGAAGCACAGTGATTACCTATATCAACACAGCAGTAGCCGTGGTGCTTGGCGTGGTGTTCCTAAGCGAGCCGCTCACTGCTGGAATCTTGGTCGGATTCCCACTCGTGCTTATGGGATCAATTTACGCAACGTCTTCAAAGTCAGCTACAGCTGTTGAAACTCACAGCTGACCTGAACTGCACCATTAACTTCTAAGCACATCAGTCCCGGTGCAGACACCAGCGTCACGTCGTCAAACTTTTCAACTGGTCCGTGGTGAATAAGTGACGCACTCACTACAGGTGACGTCGCTACTTCGCTAACCGCCTGCCAAGAAGCAGCATTATTGACGTGATCAACAATGTCAATGTCAGACCTTCTAATAAACCACGGGGTTCGCTTGGCGTCACTTGGGATTTCAGGCACAGCAATACGACCAGAAACTTTTCGAACGCTTGATGCTTCTCCGTAGGAGTTAATGAATCCGGGGCGCATACGCTGCGGCATGCCTTGAAGGCTTACTGGAACCCAGATAGACGCTGCTTCAACAGACAGCACGTCGCCTACATAGATATTTGTTCGACGTTCTCCCCACGCAGCTCCGTGACCAGATCCCCACGTGGTGCAGGTTATGAATTGGCCGTAACGAGGAAGTTGAGCGCCCTCGACAACTCTGAAACTTGTGCGACGAACGAGCCACTGAAGATCGCGGTCAATGTTGAGCTCATCCCAGTCGTCAGTCGCCACGTTCTGCAAGATTCGAGCAATGGCATCTGGACGAATAATTCCATTGGCGCCAGTGTCACCGAGACGAATACGAGACTGTTGTGAATATCTACGACCGTCAGCAGTAAACGGTACGAATTCAATCATGAATTAACGAAGAACCGCACCGAGCGATACCGCTGTGGCGATGAGTGCGTCACGTGCACTGCTCACCTCAGTATCGCTGAGTGTTGCTTCATTTGAACTGAAGCGAACGCTGTAGGCAAGACTTCTCGTTCCTTCAGGAAGGCTGTTGCCACGATAAACATCAAAGAGTTCTACGCGCTCAACGAGTGAACTCGCACTGCGAAGAGCGTGGGCCATGTCTTGAGCGTGAACAGTTACTGGGGTCACGAAGGCAAGGTCGATTACTGCACTCGGGTAGCGACTTGGCACGTTAACGAACTGACTAGTTCGAGTTGCCTTTGCGTGATCGCTAAGTGCTGCTAAGTCAATATCAATAAGACCGAGTCGGCGGTTTGTTGCAGTTGGAGCAAGTACGTGAACAAGTTCAGTGTCAGCTTCACCAACGAAGCCAAGCACCGCGCCTGAAGCACGGTCCACAAGTGTTCCGCAGCGTGTTGGGTGGAATCCAGGTGCCGCGTTGAGCGTGCGAACAACAACGTCTGCGAGACTTAGACGAGTAGCCAGAGCGTTCCAGAACGCCACAGCAGTGGTTGCGTCATCCTTTGTGCGGCCAAGTACCACAGTGAGTCGTTCAGTTTCTTCTGGAAGTGCGAGTGTTACTGATCCTGCTACCCCACCCTTGGTGTTGTGCGGATTCTTTGTTGAGTCAGGGTGAGTAAAGACAACACCAATTTCACCCATCACTACGTCACCAGTTCCGCGGTCAATGTTCTTACCCCAAGCCTTTACAAGCCCAGTAATGGTTGTTGCGCGCATCACTGATTCTTCAGATGCGAGCGGGTTTGTGATGCGAACACGCGAAGCACCCGGGTGCACGAGATCAAAGTCTTCATCGCTACCAAGCGTTGGAGTCCATGACTCGTTCATGCCAAGGTCAATGCAGACGTCACGGACCTTGCGACGGAACTGCTGCAGCTGGCTTAGCCCACCTGGAGTTGGCCATGATGGTGAGCGGCGAGGAAGACGGCGGTAGCTATAGACACGAGCGATTTCTTCAATAACGTCCGCACGGCCATGAGCACCACTTCTGATGTCAAGACGTGAACTTGGAGGTGTGACGAAGAGCGAGCCCTTCTTTTCAGAAACGCTGAAACCGAGTCCTTCAAGAATTGTTGTTGATTCCTTAACTGGAATCGCGACGCCAAGGGTGCGCTCAATGTCATTTTCTCGAAGTTCCACAACTGGTAGTTCTGGGGTCTTGCCAGTTATGTCCAGAGGTGCAGCCATCCACTCAAGATCAGGAACGCTTTCACTCAACACGGCAACGAATCGACCAACGGCGCGAAGTGCCAAGTTAGGGTCAACGCCTCGCTCAAAGCGGTTTGATGCTTCACTCCTAAGTCCATGTCGCTTTGAAGACCGTGCAATGGTCATTGGATCAAAGAACGCAGCTTCTACGAGAACGTCCGTAGTTGACTCTGAAATTTCACTTGATGCTCCACCCATGATTCCAGCGAGTCCAAGTACATGGTCGTCACCGTCGATAATTACGCAGTCTTCACCAGTGTCACCGAGTC
>CAIJWX010000012.1:0-1624 GCA_903824535.1 uncultured Actinomycetes bacterium
TACTAGTCCAGACCTACATGCTGTTAACGAGCGCATTGCTCTTAACGGCGAAGCAATTGACGATGACACATTTATTGGACTCTTCAGTCGATTAAATGACGTCGAGTCAGTAACTGGAATACAACTCACACGGTTCGAGCTACTCACGGTTGCTGCGTTGCTGCACTTCTCAGATGAAGGCGTAGACGTTGCGGTCATTGAAGTGGGCATGGGTGGCACGTGGGACTCAACAAACGTTATTAGTAGTGACGTCGCGGTTCTCACCAATGTTGATCTTGACCACACTGCGGTGCTTGGAACAACAATCAGTGCCATTGCATCTGACAAAGTTGGCATTTTTCGATCTGAAGGCATTTCAATCGTCGCAACTACAAACGCCATTGTTGTTGACATTGCGAAGAAGAAGGCAGCGCAACTCGGATCTACTCTTTGGGCTATTGAATCTGAATTCTCACTTGAGAGAAACGAACTCGCTCTTGGTGGACGTGCAATCACACTTAAGACCCCCTACGAGCACTACGAAGAAGTTCTGGTCTCCCTTCACGGAATTCACCAAGGAGTAAACGCGGCAACCGCGATTGTTTGCGCTGAGGCCTTCCTAGGTCGAGCACTTGGTGAAGAAGTTATTCGTGAAACCTTGCGCAGTGTGCGCATGCCCGGTCGTATGGAACTCATATCTCGCAAGCCAATGATTGTGGTCGATGGTGCACATAACCCTGCGGGCGTTCGAGCACTTGTCGCCACACTCGACGGCGCATTTCACGTTGAGGGAACACGACGCTGCATTCTTGGAATGCTTACGGGTAGAGAAATTATTGATATGGTCACACCGTTAGTAGAACTTGGCTTCACAGAGTTTCACTGCTGCGCTCCTCATTCACCTAGAGCGGCAAGCGCACACGATGTTGCCCAGGCGGTTAGAGACGCTGGGGGAGTTGCCATTGAGCACCCGAGTGTCGCAGCAGCACTTGCGTATGCGAGAGAGCACTCCACAGATGAAGATCTGATTGTCGCCGCTGGAAGTTTGTATCTCGTTGCCGAGGTCCGCGCTGAAGTGATGCACGTTGCTTCTAGACACCTTTCGTAGGGCTGTTAGATTTTGTAGATGGATAGAACTCTCATCATTCTCAAACCAGACGCGCTTGAACGTGGACTTGGTGACGAAATCATTGGTCGCATTGAAGCAATTGGACTCACAATCGCTACCTCAAAGGAAATGACGCTCGACCGCGCCACCGCAGAGCTTCACTACGCCGAGCATGAGGGCAAGCCCTATTACGCACCACTCGTTGACTTCATTACCCGCGGCCCAGTGCTCGTAGCGATCGTCGAAGGACCTCAGGACACGTGGCAGGCAGTTCGCACCCTTATGGGCGCCACGGACCCAAAGAACGCAGCCCCAGGCACAATCCGTGGTGATCTAGCGACCGAAATGAGCGAGAACCTCATTCATGGCTCAGATTCAGCTGATTCTGCGAAGCGAGAAATAGGAATCTTCTTTCCAGAACTGGCTTAAAAAAGATTTACCGCCCGAGAGGCACAGTCTTGGCCTAGCCTTGTAGGTAGAAGAGGGCGTTATTCGTGCTTTCGTTAAAGGGTTTCTATGGCTGACAAGCGTTTTTCA
>CAIJWX010000013.1:0-14858 GCA_903824535.1 uncultured Actinomycetes bacterium
GAAGTTTCACAGTCACGTCGTAATTCCCTTCAAACCTTTATTTGTCCCGGTCCACCGGAACTGGGCAAAATACCCGAGGTCCAAGTTTAGCGTTGTTTTGGTGGGGTAACTCTCCCACCCTTTTTCTTCTTGTTTTTTCCACCACCACTGGGGCGCGGAGTTGGGGCGCCTGACTGCATTCCAGCACCCAAAGCTTCAAATCCTGGCGGTAAATCGCCGCCACGTGCTGCACTTGCGCGCGCAGCCATCTGAGCCATTTTGCCCATTCCCCCTGGAAGGTTTGGCATTCCCCCACCACTCATCTGGCGCATCATCTTTTTCATGTCACCAAACTGCTTTAGCAACTGGTTCACTGCGTTAACGCTGGTTCCAGAGCCATTGGCAATACGTGTGCGACGTGAACTGTCGAGGATGTTTGGATCACGGCGTTCTTTTGGCGTCATTGAACGAATGATTGCTTCAACGCGATTGAGTTGGCCGTCGTCAACATTGTCTGCGGCTTGACGAATTTCTTTGCTCATCCCTGGCATCAGTTTCATGATTCCACCCATTGAGCCCATTTTTCTGACTTGGTTAAGTTGCGCCATGAAATCATCAAGTGTGAATGAACCGCTGAGCATGCGACCAGATGATTCAGCAAGAACGTCTTGGTCCATTGTTCGCTCTGCTTGTTCAATGAGTGACAGCATGTCGCCCATTCCCAAGATGCGAGACGCCATGCGGTCTGGGTGGAACAAATCAAAGTCAGCAATCTTTTCACCAGTCGATGCAAAGACCACGGGCTTTCCAACAACACCTCGTGCTGAAAGGACTGCACCACCTCGTGCGTCGTAGTCAAGCTTGGTGACAATGATTCCCGACAGTGCCAATGTTTCGTGGAACGAACGAGCGGTGAGCACAGCGTCTTGTCCGGTCACCGCATCAATTACCAAGAATGTGTAATGAGGTGATGTGGCGTCACTAATTGAACGCACTTCTTTCATGAGTTCTTTATCAATTGCGAGACGACCTGCGGTGTCGATGATCACTACATCTCGACCAATGCGTTGCGCCTCGGCGAGACCTCGCTTAGCAACTTTCACAGGGTTTGAAGTGTCGCTATAAACGTCAACACCAATTTGTGCACCGAGCACGCGCAGCTGTTCAACTGCGGCCGGACGTTGTAAGTCTGCTGCAATGAGGTAAGGGTTTCTACCCTGTTGCTTAAACCATGAAGCGAGTTTTGCCGCGGTGGTTGTTTTACCTGCACCCTGGAGACCAGCGAGAAGAATTACCGTTGGCGGTTTTGAAGCGTACGTAACTTTTAGAGGAGTTCCTCCAAGCACTTCAATGAGCTGCTCGTGAACTGCCTTGATGACTTGCTGGCCTGGGGAGAGACTCTGACTTAAAGCTGTGCCACTTAGACGCTCACGAACTGCGTCAAGGAATGCACGGACAACACCAAGTTCAACGTCTGCTTCTAAGAGTGCACTTCTAACTTCGAGCAGAGCCTCATCAAGGTCGGCGTCAGAAAGTCGCCCCTTTGAGCGCAGTGAGGATCCGAGTCGTTCTAGGCGTTCGCTGAGTGCATCAAACATGCTTGAAGGCTACCTTTAGGCGTCGAGGAGTGAATCAACGAAGGCAACTGGCTCGAAAACAATGAGGTCTTGGACCCCTTCGCCCACACCAACGAACTTCACAGGAATACCTAGTTCGCGCTCAATGGCAACAACAATGCCACCGCGAGCGGTGCCGTCAAGCTTCGTAAGAACAATGCCAGTGACCGAGGCGGCTCCCAGAAATTCACGGGCTTGAGTTAGTGCATTTTGTCCGGTAGTGGCGTCGAGCACCATGAATGTTTCTACGACTTGTCCCGGTTCGCGATCAGCGACTCTGCGAACCTTGCTCAGTTCATCAAGCAAGTTTGAGCTGTTGGCACGACGTCCAGCAGTGTCAGCGAGAACAATGTCGTATTTTTTCGCGCTTGCTCGTCCAATCGCATCGTGCACAACAGAACTTGGGTCTGCTCCCTCGCCGGAGCGAACAATGTCTGCGCCAGTGCGTTCAGCCCACATTTGTAGCTGTTCAGATGCAGCCGCACGGAATGTATCTCCAGCCGCCAGAATTACTTTCTTGTTCTCTGATACAAAACGCTGCGAAAGTTTTCCAATGGTGGTGGTTTTGCCTACTCCGTTAACCCCAACAAATAGCCAGACTGGAATGCGACCATCGTCCGCTGATGTATTTACTGAACGATCACCATTCAAACTTTCAAGCAGAGCTGTACGAACTGCACTCGCAACACCATTCGGTGCTCCATTTGTTTTTAGATCTTGCAGTATCGCGTTTGTTACATTCACGCCAACGTCACTTCGAAGTAGCACTTCTTCCACCGTGTCGAGTTGTTCCGCGCTTAGCGAACCAAGGCTCGAAATGGAACGAACGCGGTCAAAGATGCTGCGAGACGATCCAAGTCGTTCAGAGAGATTTGGTGATGTCCCATCAATTGATGGGCGTGGAGCAACATCTTTTACAAGAACACTTGGCATTGCCTTTCGCTCTTGTTGAGGAAGCACTCCCCTGTTCTTCGCTTTACGGCGTACTGAAACCGCCACAAGAAGAACAACAAGGACTACAATAGCTAGTAGAGCAATGGTCACGAGGTGGTGACGCCCTCGGTGCGCTTCACACGCTGGCTAACAACCTTTGACGAAGAACCAGGAACCATGGTGACTCCATACAGCGCGTCGGCCGATTCCATCGTGCGCTTTTGGTGCGTAACAATAAGCAACTGTGCTTCGTCACGGAACTCATTTACAAGCCCTAAGAAACGTTGCAAGTTGACATCGTCAAGCGCCGCTTCAACCTCGTCAAGCATGTAGAAGGGTGAAGGGCGCGAACGGAAAATCGCAAAAAGGAACGCCAATGCTGCGATCGAACGTTGCCCACCTGACAGCAGCGACATGCGACGAACATTCTGGCCCATTGGGCGAAGTTCAATTTCAACTCCGGTGTTTAGTGGGTCTTCAGGATCGGTAAGAACTAGTCGTCCGTGACCACCTGGGAACAATGACGAGATAAGCGTTGAGAAGTGCTCGTTTACGTCGGCTGCAGCACTTGAGAACGTTTCCATGATTTCTTTGTCAACCGCACGAATGACTTCTTGAAGCTCACGACGAGCATTACGAACATCAGTAACTTGAGTGTCAAGCTCCTTGTAGCGCTCTTCGAGTGCAGTTAGTTCTTCAAGCGCGAGTGGGTTGATTGGTCCAAGTGAAGTTATGCGTGCTTCAAGTTCACCAACACGCTGCTCGAGCGAAACTCCGTCAGGAAGAGCAATGTGCGTTGGAGCACCAAGTTCGTGAGGGAAAATTCCAAGATCACGATGAATTAGTTCGTGCAAGTTCGTTGTCTTGATTGCGAGCTCAGCTTGTTCAATTTCACGACTTCGTACGAGGTCAGCAACTTCGCCCAAACGTCGTTCTGCGTTGCTTCGTGCACGGCGCACTTCTTCGAGTCGCTCGGCCCCAGCGCGCGATGCTTCAAGTTGCTCACGATAGGTCGAGTCCATTGCTTCTTGCGAGGTGCGAATTTCATTGGAAGCGCGAGAGACAAATGCGGAAAGTCGCTCGAGTACCTGGAGGTCGAATTCAAGTGATTCACGACGACTTGCTGCTTCAGCGCGCTCAGTTGAACGACCTTCTAGGCGCTGCTCAATTTCACTTTGGCGCTGCTCAATAAGGCGTCGGCGCTCACCAAATTCAACTTCACGAGTGAGCAGCTCTGTAGCAAGTTCGCCCACACGATTACGTTGGGACTCAAGACTGTTTCGCGCTTCGTCGAGCACTGCACGGTGTTCTGCAGCATTATTCACTGCTTGTTCAAGAACTGGCAGCTGCGCACGAAGTGCATTGAGCTCTTCATTGATCAGCATCACTTGACCAGAAAGTTCTCCGCTGTCATTGGTCATTGAATTAACTACAGATTCGAGTTCTGCAATTAGGTCACCGAGTCGACTGATTTCGTGATTTAGAAGCTCGAGGTCATCGCCAGACCCTGCACCCCATGCGGTAACAAAATCATTTTCAGCGGTCTTCAGTTCATTACGAACTTTTTCTAGAGCTTCGCGCTGACCACTCAGCAATGCTTCTTCAGCAGCAAGTCCTACAAGATCTGATTCAAGTTTTGCGGCATCTGCTTCGAGCGTGGCAATTACGTTTTCATCAGCTGAAGCGATCAGAGCAATCTTTAGTGATCGCTCACGCTCTTGGATAATTGAGGCAGTCCCTCGAGCTCTTTCAGCGAGCCCTTGAAGCGTTCCAAGTGTTGACGCAAGAGTTTCCTCGCGTCGACTGGTCATCTCTGATGCGGTTGCGGATGCTCTCGCGTCGAGGGTGAGAATTTCATTGCGTACTTCTTGTTCTTTCGAGGTGAAGTCAACGAGTTCTCTGCTCAGTTCATTTTGGCGAGACTCAAATGTGGCTGCACGAGAAGAAAAAAGTGCATGGCGAGCTGCACGAAGCTCGGCTTCAACTTCAGCGAAGCTTCGCGCTGACTGTGCTTGACGTTCAAGTGGTCGCATTTGGCGGCGCACTTCTCTAACAAGGTCACCGAGTCGTTCAAGATTTTCTTGGGTTTGTGCAAGGCGACGCTCTGAGCGTTCTTTGCGACGACGATGAATTGAAACTCCAGCTGCTTCTTCAATTACTGAACGGCGGTGCTCTGGAGTTGACTGCAAGATCGAGTCGAGTTGTCCCTGACCAATAATCATGTGTTGATTACGACCAACACCGGAATCTGAAAGTAGTTCTTGGATGTCAAGAAGTCGACACGTAGTTCCATTGATTGCGTATTCGGAGTCACCGTTACGGAACAAAGTTCGAGAAATGGTTACTTCCGCACCATCAATGGAGATTCTTCCTTCTGAGTTATCGAGCGTCAGAGAAACTTCGGCACGCCCGAGGGCTGCTTTGTTTGTAGTTCCTGCGAAAATGACGTCATCCATTTTTGCACTTCGAAGAATCTTTGTTCCCTGAGCACCGAGTACCCATACAACGGCGTCAACGACGTTCGATTTTCCAGATCCGTTTGGACCAACTACCGCAGTGACGCCCGGCTCGAACTCAATGACCGTACTGTCGGCAAAGGACTTAAAGCCCTTCATGGTTAATCGCTTAAGAAACACGCTGAGACGCTAGCAATCTTCTGGGGTTAAAGAGGCGTTTAGCTCTGGCACTTGTCACAGTAGAAGGTCGACTGACCCTTAGATGTTGCTTTTTTGATGGGCTGACGGCACTGCATGCAAGGAAGGCCTTCTCGGCCGTAGACCTGAAGATACTGCTGGTAATTGCCTTCTTTTCCGTCAGGATCGCGAAACAGCTCACCCTCGAGTGATGTTCCACCGTATTTAATTGCTTCCTGAAGAATTTCTGTAATTGCTCGGTGCAGACGACGGATTTCAATGGTTGATAGTGACTCGGCCACTCGGTCGTGGCCAAGGCCAGCGCCGAACAGAGCTTCGTCAGAATAAATTTCTCCGAGTCCAGCCAAGATGTTTTGGTCATTGAGAACCGACTTCAGATCTGTAGTTCTGCTTCTAAGAATCGCCGCAAAACGGTCCCACCCAATTTGGTCTTCAAAAGGATCAATTCCTAAGTGAGAAAGTTCAGGAATCTGCTTGCGTAAACCCAGCCCATCGCCGCCAACGCTTAGACGAGCAAACTTTGAAATCTCAACTTCGGCGCCCTCTGGCGGTGGGGTTGATACGTACAGCTCACCTTTGAAAAGAGGATCGACGTAGCGAATTTCTCCGCCTTGAGTAAAGGTAAAGACAACGTGCGTGTGCTTTGGCTTCTCATCTTTGGGCCCTTGTGATCTGAGAATTCGACCACTGACGTCGAGATCAATTACAAGACTTGTTCCATTGTCTAGTCCAAAAATTAAATTCTTTCCGAGTCGCTGAGCGGACTTAATCGTGTGACCTTCGACTGCAGTGCGAAAATCCTTCGCGGTCTTGTGACGGCGAACAATCTTGCCCGAAGTAACTGCTGCACCCTTGATTTTTTTACCAACCAAGTCACGCGACAGTGACGCTCGTATTGTTTCTATCTCTGGTAATTCAGGCATTGCTTCGCCTTTCCAACGCAGCTTTTGCAGCTTGCGATTCAGCACTCTTTTTTGAACGACCGCGGCCATTTGCCACGAGTAAAGATCCAATTCGAACAGTTGCATCGAACGTTGTTGCATGCAGGGGTCCGCTACCCGATACTTCATAGACCGGTGTTCCGTGACCTTGCTGCTCACTCCACTGTCGGAGCTGCGTCTTTGGATCAACCTCATCTGGCGCCAATGAAGCATCCGCAACATCATCAGCGAGCATTGACTGCACAAAATCGTTCGCAGCTTGAAAACCATTTTCTAAATACAGTGCGGCGACGATTGCTTCAAATGCATCGGCCAGCAGAGAGTCGCGGTCAGTCCCACCAGATTTAATTTCACCTCGACCAACTCGAATGCATGCTCCTAGATCAAGACGTCGAGCGAGTGATGCGAGTGATGCTTCGTTTACAACGCGAGAGCGAACAAGAGAGCCTGTCCCCTCATTGAGTTCTGGGTACTCGCGGGTGATGAGGTCAGCTATTGCAAGATCGACCACGGCGTCACCTAAAAATTCGAGTCGCTCGTTTGAGATGCAATCGTTTTCTGCGGCGTAACTCGAATGTGTCAGTGCGACGTTTAGTAGTTCACTCTTAGGACTAATGCCTAAGTGACTTGCTAGCGCCTCAAGTGATGAGGTCAAAAGACTCACAGACCTCGTTACGCAACCTGGAGCTTGGCAGCAACGTAATCAACAGCATCATTTACGCAGCCAAGTGTCTCTAGATCTTCATCATCAATATGGAAACCAGCCACATACTCGGCAAGCTTTTCTTCCAAGGCTTCTACGAGTTCAATTAAGGCAAGTGAGTCTGCGCCCATATCGGTAAATGACTCAGTCTCAGAAATATCACTTGGCGTTTTTTCCAAGATTTCAGCTAATTGTTCTTTCACAATGTTGAGAATTGCAGCTCGATTGAGCGATGTTGAATTTCCAGCGTCAGCAGACATGGCCACTCCTTAATTGTTGCTACACAAGGATACCGAGATTTCGTACACAGTACGAGAATTACTAGCCTTGATCAGGTCTAATGGTAAGTCGTAGTTTGTCTACGACTCCGGCTTTGTCCATTTCAGAAGCAACACGAAGCGCGTTCATGATTGCGGTGGCGTTAGAAGAGCCGTGGCTAATTACACAAATTCCATCAAGCCCCAGCAACATCGCGCCACCTTGCTTATCTGGCGTTAATTCTCCAGCAAGTGGAAGTAAATGCTCAAAAAGTACATCGCCCGCCGCCTTGGTGGCGTCATTGGTTCCAATAACTCCGAGCACAGCACCGAAGATGTATTTGAGGGCGCCCTCAAGAGTTTTAAGTGCAACGTTGCCAGTAAAACCATCAGTAACAACCACGTCAACAGGTGATGGGATCAAGTCACGGCCTTCAACATTTCCAAAGAAGTTGAAATCAATAAGAGCAGCCAGCAACTCGTGTGTTTCTTTTACAAGTGGCGTTCCCTTGGTTGGTTCTTCACCAATTGAGAGCAACCCAACTTTCGGGCTTTCAATTCCGTAGCGAGCTTTTGCAAATGCAGAGCCCATCTGTGCAAATTGAACAAGCATCTCTGGTGTGCATTCAGAGTTCGCTCCCGCATCTACCAAGATGCATGGTGAACCACCAGGATTTGGGATAGGAGTTGCGATGCACGGGCGAACAACTCCAGGGAGTCGTCCCATGCGAAGAAGTGCAGAAGCCATAGTGGCTCCGGTGTTGCCAGCAGAGACCATCGCGCTGGCTTTTCCATCTCGGACTAATTCAGCTGCTCGAACGAGTGAGGAGTCTTTTTTCTTTCGAACACTTCCGCCAGGTTCATCGTCCATTGCAATAACTTCAGTGCAAGCGAAGACTTCGAGACCGAGTGGGTCTCCCATAAGTTCAGGAACTCCGACGAGTATGACTTCTAGACCGAGCTCATCAACGGCGCGTCGAGCTCCGGCAATGATTTCACTGGGTGCAAAGTCACCACCCATCGCATCAAGAGCGATGGGAAGAGTCAAGTTAGTTGACCTCGACTGCTACGCGACCCTTGTACCAACCGCAGTTAGGGCACACGATGTGTGGCAACTTAGAAGTTGCACACTGAGGGCATACAGAGCGTGAAGGACGGTCGAGACGCCATGCAGCAGCTTGGCGTGAGCGCCCCTTGGCTTTACTGGTCTTCCTCTTTGGAACTGGCATCGATCTTCTCTTTCAACGTTAACGGTGTTAGCCGTCAATTTTCTTCGGACTCACTTGACGGAAGGTCAATGAATCGCAGGTTGTCTAGTGTAGCCCAGCGCGGGTCTACTGGGCCCTGACACTCGCAAGTGGCTTCATTTCGGTCGATTCCACAGTACGGACATAGTCCCTTGCAGTCCTCTTTGCAGAGCGGGGCAAGGGGCAAATCAAGAAGAATCGCATCATGGGCCATCGGCGCTAAGTCAACAAAATCGTTCTCGATTAAGTAGGCATCTTCATCTCCGGGAGCACGTTCGTCAACGAATCGCTCGCTGACTGTGACCTTGGAAACGCCAAGAACCTCAATAGAGCACCTGCGACAAATGCCGTGCCAGGGAGCTTCCACCTCACCGCGTGCGTGAAGCCCACCGCTAAAGCTCTGCAGCTTGACATTGATCTTTAGCTCTGCGTCGCTATCAACATCGGTTTCAGCTCGACCACGAGGAAGGAATTCCTTCTTCTCATCGAATGGAGCATTGATCGAGATGTCAATTGATGACGGAACGTCGTGTAGGAGCAACGCCACTGGGACGAGAAATGATGATGCCACGATCGTTAAAAGGAATCCTGATCGAAGTGGGACTGACGTGTTTCATATGTCTCTTCGAAAGAGTCTTCACTTAGCGCGGGTTGTGCAGGTGGTGGCATGAAGAATTCATCTGGCCCTGGCTCTTCACCGGCGAGAGAAAGTGGCATTCCTTGCGCACCCATTCGCTCACGACCAGACTTCACGGTACGTAGGAGTCGATCAAGAACAATTTCAAAACCACCGAGCTTGCCATCAATAAAGTCTTCAGCTTCGTTGATCATCTTGCGAGCGGTTGCTTGCGCATCAGAAATAATTTTGTCAGCTTGAATTCTTGACTGGCGAACAATTTCTGTTTTGTCAACCATGCGTGCGGCTTCAGCACGCACTTGATCCATTAGCTGCTGAGCCTTTTGCTGCTCAGTAGCCATGAGTTCTTCACGGTCGCGAAGCGCCCAACGGGCTTGGCGAATTTCTTCAGGAAGGTTATTGAGCGCGTCCTGGATAATTGCGAGCACTTCTTCACGCTGAACAAGCGCAGAGCTCGATAGCGGCATCTGCTTGGCGTGAGTGATTATTTCTTCAAGCTCTCGTAGGTCAGCTTCAATGTCGCGACGAACGTGATTACCCTCGGGTTGCAAAAAATCATCGCCCAAGTTGTAGTCCTCAAATGATGTCATTATGACCCCTTTGGAAACTTAATATCGAGTTGCTTCTTTACGTTGGCTGGAACAAATGCTGCGACGTCTCCACCATAGCGAGCTACTTCACGCAACAGCTTTGATGCAATAAACGAGTGACTCGAACTTGTTGGAATAAAGAGTGTTTCAACGCCTGATAGCGAACGATTCATTTGAGCCATTTGTAGTTCACTCTCAAAGTCAGAAACTGCTCGCAGCCCTTTAACAATTGCCGTGGCGTTTACATCACGAGCAACGTTTACAAGCAGGGTTGCAATCGAAACAACACTTACATTTTTAATGTGAGCACATGATTCAACAATCATGTCGCGACGCTCATCAAGGTCAAAGAGAGCTTCGGACTTCTGCGGATTACGAATTGCGGCGACTACGATTTCATCGAAAATGTGAGAGGCGCGCTCCACCACTTCAAGGTGTCCGTTATGGAAAGGATCGAATGATCCAGGAATTAGTCCAACTGTGGTCATTCGCCTTCACCTTCCTGTGTTTCTAACAACGTTACGAGCGTAGTGCCGTATCGCTTGGTTTTCGCAACGACCCATCCCTCTGGCGCATCCATATGGCGATCATTCTCAATGACAGCCCTTGTTGCGGTTACATCTTTCAAAACCCCAGGCAAATCAATGGGGCCATATGGGGGGTCGGCCAGTATGAGGTCTAGGTCACTTGGTGGCTGCCACACTGGCAACGTGGATCTAATGAAAACTGCTTCACCTTCGAGGTTGAGTGGTTCGAGGTTGAATTTTGCAGCGGCCAAGCATTCAGGATCTGAGTCAACAAAATAAACCTTGGCGGCACCACGAGAAAGTGCTTCGATGCCCATTGCACCAGTACCGCAGTAGAGATCTGCAACAACTAAGTCGTACAGTCCGCCGCGACTTTCGAGCATTGAGAAAATTGCTTCTCGAGCGAAGTCCGTTGTTGGACGCACCGATGGCGGAATTTTTGCCTTTAACGCTCGTCCTCGAGCTGTTCCACCAATTACGCGCACCCTCTAAGGGTAGGCGCTTTTTGAGACTATGACTTAAATAGGAAGTCGGCTTCTTCTTGGTCAATGAAAAGGCGAAGTTCATCAACCATTTCTGGCTCACCCTCAAGTCCATTTGAAGTAACCATTGACGTAGCAACTTCTTGGGCAGCAATCAGAAGATCCTCGTCATTTTTAAGCGATGCCAGTTGCAAATCACTTCTGCCACGCTGGCGAGAACCAAGGAGTGTTCCCTCACCTCTAATGTCGAGGTCAATCTCAGCGAGTGCAAATCCATCATTTGAGCTCACGAGTGCTTCAATTCGTTTTTGTCCATCTTCACTTGGAGGCGAGCCAAGTACGTAACAGAAGCTCTGATTATCACTTCGACCTACGCGACCTCGCAGCTGGTGAAGTTGAGCAAGCCCAAATCGCCACGCATCTTCAATAACGATCACGCTTGCTTCAGGCACATCAACGCCAACTTCAATAACCACCGTTGCAACGAGGACCTGAATATCTCCATTGCGAAACTCTTGCATGATCTGTTCTTTTTCTTGACTCTTCATCTGACCATGTAAGAGACCAACGCTCAGACCTCGAAGTTCTTCTAGTGCTAATCGATTTCGTTCTTCGACGGCACTCGTCGCTTCAATTTTTTCTGAGCCCTCTACTAATGGGCAAATAACGTATGCCCGTCTCCCCTGGGCAACTTCATCACGCACGTGCTGCCAGCAAGCAGCAACTGCTTCATCAGTGTTAGACCACTGGGTCTTAATGGGGAGTCTTCCTCCAGGCATCTCATCGAGCACTGATCGATCAAGATCGCCGAATAACACCATTGCGGCGGTGCGTGGAATTGGTGTTGCCGTCATGACCAAGAGATCAGGGTCCGCTTGTTCTAGCGAGCGTTCACGACCCTTTTCGCGAAGTGCCGCTCTTTGTTCAACACCAAACCGGTGCTGCTCATCAATTACAACAGCGCCAAGTGCTTTAAAGCGAACATCATCAGTGAGCAGCGCGTGTGTCCCAACAACTAAATCAATTGACCCATCGAGCAGTCCATCGATTACGAATTGCCGTTCTTTGGCGCGAAGCTTTCCAGAGAGCAGCTGAATTGAGAGCGGTCGAACCCCGCCAAGAACTGCTTGATCTTTCTTGGTGAGACCTTCGAGGTCTCGACGAATAGATGCCACGTGTTGTTCTGCGAGCACTTCCGTTGGAGCCATTAATGCCCCTTGCCTTTCGCCATCAATCGCTGCGAGAAGCGCGGTGAGAGCTACAACTGTTTTTCCTGAACCAACATCACCTTGAAGTAGTCGGTGCATTGGCATTGGCGATGACATATCACTCGCAATTTCGTGAAGGACTCTTCTCTGGGCTCCGGTTAATTCAAATCTGTGGCCAGCGAGAAATTGACGAACAAGCGATGATGAGGGATCCCTCAGCGCTCCCGGTGAGACACTCAAGTCGTATTCACCAATTGGATGAGCGATCCCTGCAGAAGTCATTTCAAGTTTGCGTCGTCGAAGCGCGAGCAGGAGCTGGAGTCGAAGGAGTTCGTCAAAGGCAAGTCGACGACGCGCTGGTGCAACATCGCTTAGCTCTCCTGGAAGGTGAATCCCCCATATGGATGCCGTGCGGTCAATTAGGCCGAACTTTGTGAGCGATGCAGTTGGAACAGGATCAAGAAGTGGGCCAGCTCGTCGAAGTGACTCTTCTATAAACCCTCCAATTTCCCAACTCGTAAGTCCGGCTTTACCTGAAGATGGATAAATCGGAACAACGCGACCAACGCGAGATGCGTCACGCTCAATACCAGTGGCTCCAACAATTACGTCAACCACAGGATTCGTCATTTGTCGCTGACCTTTGTAGTCAGTTACTTTCCCAAAGAAAAGTGCTTGGACTCCGACTGGAAGTTGCTTGTCACGCCATGGCTGATTAAAGAAGACAACCTTGAATGAATCACCATCATCGCTTACGGTTGCTTCCACCATGACTTTTCCTTGTTTGGTGCGACGACTGCTGATTTTTTTCACTTCGCCAAACACTGCTGCTTCTTCTCCAACGGAGAGATCACTGAGGTCGACTCTTTTGGTCCGGTCTATGTAGCGACGCGGATATACCGTGAGTAAATCAAAAACACTTTCAATACCGATTGAACTCAGTGCAGCGGTGCGCTTTTCTCCGACATGTCGCAGTTTGGCAACTTCAACGTCATGCAGCTGACGCAATCGGCGCTGCGCCGCGTCGCTCACTCGATACCGAAGTAGTACGGATAGAGCGGCTGACCACCGTGGTGAACTTCCACACTTATTTCAGGAAATTCTTGTGTCAAGAAATCTGTGATGCGACGGGTGTTGGCGGGCGTTGAGCCATCGCCCTCAATAATTGTTACTAGTTCATGATTGTTTGTAATAAGTACCGAAAGAAGCTTCGAGCTAGCGGTTGAAATGGAGTCAGCAATTGAAAGGACGCCTTCGGCACTGAGCCCAATCCAGTCACCAACTCGAACTTGCCCAGCGTTAGTAGTTGTATCTCTCACTGCTTGAGTGACTTCAGCCGCAATCACGTGTTCTGCTGAAGATGCCATCGCTGCTTTATTCTCTGCGGCACTGGCATCTGGGTCGTAGGAAAGAAGTGCAGCAAAACCTTCAACAATTGAATTAGTTGGAACAACGGTTACGTGTTGATCAACTAGCCCAGCTACTTGCTCTGCAACAGGGCGAATGTTCTTGTTGTTTGGAAGTAGAACAACTTCACTTGACCCAGTTGCGTTAACAGCATTAACGAGGTCTTGCGTAGAAGGGTTCATTGACTGTCCGCCCTTTACGAGAACGCGAACACCGAGGGACCGAAAAATTCTTCCAACGCCTTCACCCGCTACAACTGCGACTACTGACGTAGTTGGCGGCGGGGTTGTTTCCTCTTCTTGTTCTGAGCTGCCTTCTCGAACCCAGCGCTCTTCAATGACTTGTTCGTTGAGGTCGGTAACTCTGATCTCTCGTGGCCGTCCGGCATCAAGTGCAGCTTCGATCGATGCGCCAATGTCGTCAGTGTGGATGTGGCAGTTATAGAGACCGTCGCCTCCAACAATCACAATGGAGTCACCAATACCTGACCACACTTCACGGAACGCTGTCATCTTGGAATCATCAGCGTCCAGCAAGTACATGACCTCATAGCGAAGATCGGAAATATCACCTTCTGCATGGAAGGCCACTTCTTCGTGAACGTTTACTTCAATTGATTCAACTGGAGGAGCAATCGGAAGTGTGTCACCCGCAACTACATGACAGAACGCATCCATCAAGAGAAGTAGCCCAGTGCCGCCAGAGTCAACAACACCAGCTTGTTTCAGAACTGGGAGTTGCTCGGGCGTATACGCGAGTGCAGTTGTTGCGTTATCTCTCGCACCTCTTACAACTTCTGTCATTGACCCGAGAGCCGCTCGTGCGCCTTCGGCGGATGCACGAGCAATAGAAAGAATGGTTCCCTCAATAGGGCGAGCTACAGCTTGACGTGCAAGTACGTCAGCGTGTTCAAGTGACTCGACAAGAAGTTCAGGTGTGACTTCTTTAGCACTAGGAAATTTTTCGACGAGTCCTCTGAGCAGTTGCGAAAGAATCACACCAGAGTTACCGCGAGCACCCATGAGTGATCCGTGAGAAATTGCCTTGCAGACAAGTTCAATTGATGCGTCCTCTTCGAGCTCAGCCATCTCAGCGACCACTGACTCAATGGTGAGGGTCATGTTTGTGCCGGTGTCTCCATCGGGGACGGGATAAACATTCAGGCGATTGATGACCTCTTTGTGCGAGCGTAAAAGCTCGGCAAATGTGGAAATAGTGGCTCGCAGGTCGTTAGCGGTCAGCACGGTGGACAAGGTCATTGCTAGCGATGCTACAATGGACATTCGGTTTACACCGACCTCTGCGAGCGCAGCGGCCGGGAAAAAGGAGAAAGTTCATCATGGCATCAGTCTGCGAAATCTGCGGTAAGAAGCCGTCATTCGGCATGAACGTCTCACACTCCCACCGCCGTACCAAGCGCCGTTGGAATCCAAACATCCAGCGCGTAAAGGCACTTGTTGGCGGAACTCCTAAGCGCGTGAACGTCTGCACCGGATGCCTACGCTCAGGAAAAATCATTAAGCCAGTTCGTCGTAAGGCCAACGCTTAATTCTCAACTCCTCAGAGTTGATGTTGCCAACCTAGTTTTTCAAAAGGTTGACCCTCTAACGTCCGAGTGGCTGAATCAGAAACAATCGTGCCAATAGAAATTGGCTCAGCAAGCCCTCGCTCAAGGAA
>CAIJWX010000014.1:0-1858 GCA_903824535.1 uncultured Actinomycetes bacterium
CTTCTAAAGCACCTTGTGGTCTGGTGTAGATTGGTACCCCTGCGGGGCTATAGCTCAGTCGGTTAGAGCGCGTCACTGATAATGACGAGGTCGTAAGTTCGATTCTTACTAGCCCCACCACTGCAGAACCCGAACTTTGGGTAAATGCGTTAGCGTTTACGTAGATAACCAAAGGAATAAGTATGGCCACCGACCGTGAATCACTCAGCAGCATTGAGCGCGAAAAAACCTCCGTTTTCCACTCTTGGTCCGCACAGGCAACACTCAACCCATTAATGATCAAGAGCGCCGAGGGTGTCTATGTAACCGATGAAGCCGGTAATACCTACATGGACTTCTCATCACAACTTGTAAATACAAACATTGGACACCAGCACCCCAAAGTAATTAAAGCAATCCAAGAACAAGCAGCAAAGCTTGCAACGATTGCCCCCCAGCATGGTTATGAATCTCGCTACCGCGCTGCAGAACTCATTCTTGACCGCTCATTTGATGGAGCAGCAAAAGTATTTTTCACAAATGGTGGAACAGAAGCAGTGGAGCACGCTATTCGTATGGCTCGACTTCACACTGGCCGCCACAAAGTACTCGCTCAGTACCGCAGTTACCACGGTGCAACATCAACTTCTATCAACCTGACTGGTGACCCTCGCAGATGGGCAAACGACAACGGTTCTTCTGGAGTCGTTCACTTCTTTGGTCCATTTCTCTACCGTTCAATGTTCAACGCAACAACTGAGCAAGAAGAGTGCGAACGCGCACTTGCAAATCTTGAAAACACAATCATGTTTGAAGGTCCAGCAGCGTTTGCAGCAATCATTCTCGAAACAGTTCCTGGAACAGCTGGAATCATGGTTCCGCCCAAGGGATTCTTAGCTGGTGTTCGTGAACTTTGCGACAAATATGGAATTGTTTATATTGCTGACGAAGTGATGTGTGGCTTTGGTCGCACCGGTGAATGGTTTGGTTACCTCGGTGAAGGCATTAAGCCCGATCTTGTTGTGTTCGCTAAGGGTGTCAACTCTGGTTATCTCCCACTTGGTGGCGTTGTAATCAATGAAGCAATATGTGCAACATTTGCTGATCGTGTGTACCCCGGTGGTCTTACGTACTCGGGTCACCCACTCGCCTGCGCTTCAGCAGTTGCCGCAATTGAAACCATGCAAGAAGAAGGCATTGTTGAAAACGCAAAGAAAATTGGCGATGAAGTTCTTCGCCCTGGCCTCTTAGAGCTTGCCAAGAAGCACAAGATCATTGGTGAAGTTCGTGGCCTTGGTGTGTTCTTTGCTCTCGACCTCGTGAGTGACCGTGACACCAAAGAGCCACTTGCACCATACGGCGCAAGCTCGCCTGCCATGAACGAGTTAATCGCTGCGTGTCGTAAGGAAGGTTTACTTATTTTCGCTAACTTCCACCGACTCCACGTGGTGCCACCATGCACCATCACCGCAGAAGAAGCTCGTGAAGGTCTTAGCCGACTCGACCGCGCACTCTCTGTAGGTGACAAGTACTACGTCGGTAAATAGTGTCGATAGAAAAGCTACGAGCTGAAGCCGCAGGGGCGCTTCGAGAATTAGGTCACGAGTTTTTGCTTAGTGAGCTAAGCGAAGAACAGCTCTCACGTATTACAAAGCACGCAAAAGAGCTGCACGAAGAACTTAAAGAAACTCCGAATCGTGTTCGAGAAGTTCACAGTGGTGCTCTTGACGATTACAAGATGACGGTACCCAATGATGGTCGTGATGAAAAACATCAGCTCTTTGCCGACTCTGTAGTTTCTGGCGACTCGAACCCAATGGGCATCAACGCAAAACTCTGGCGTGAAGGCGAAGTTGCCTTCATTGAAGCAACGTTGGAA
>CAIJWX010000015.1:0-3704 GCA_903824535.1 uncultured Actinomycetes bacterium
AAATAGCAAGGGAAACTTTAAAAACTTGGTGCGGGCGGAGGGACTCGAACCCACACTCCGTAGAACTGGTACCTAAAACCAGCGCGTCTGCCAATTCCGCCACGCCCGCAGGGTCTCTACTCTAGGCGAAATCGGCAGGGTGCAAGGAGTGGGCACGGTAGATTGGACATATGAGCGACACATCAATGGCCGACTACTTCGGCAATAACGACCTTACAAACCGACTTTTACGCAATCGAATCATCTTTTGCACATCTGCCGTTGACACCGATATGGCCAATAGGGTCTGTGCGCAGCTCCTCCTTCTTGAGGCCGATGACCCAACTAAGGACATCAGTATTTACATCAACTCTCCTGGTGGATCAGTTTCAGATGGTCTAGCCATCTACGACACCATGCAGTACGTGAGCAACGACATTCGCACAATTTGCTTCGGCATGGCTGCTTCAATGGGCCAGTTCCTTCTCTGTGCTGGAACGCAGGGCAAGCGCTTCTCACTTCCGAACACTCGAATTTTGATGCACCAACCTCACACTGGTGGTGGAGTGTTCAAGGGTCAAGCTACTGACATCGCAATTTGGGCGGAAGACTTTGCAAAGTCACGTCACCGTCTTGCAGAACTAACAGCTCGTCACACAGGACAGCCACTCGAAAAAATCCTTGCCGACTCTGAGCGTGACCGTTGGTACTCACCAGAAGAAGCTCTCGAATACGGATTCATCGACGCTGTCATCGAGCACTCGGCGTTAACCAAAGGCGACTAGTGAGTGAACACACGTCGGACGGTTTAGTTCGACGTTCACTTGATGATGCACCAATTCGCGTCGTCAGCGTTCGACCAGGGTTAATCACTCGCTTAAAGAATCTTGTTAATCGTCGTGAACTGCTCTTCAATCTGATCCTTTCTGACATCAAGATCAAATACAAGAGCTCATCGCTTGGCCTCTTGTGGTCAATGATCTCTCCGGCTCTATCGCTCTGTATTTACTACCTAGTTTTTTCAGTGTTCTTGAAAAATGGAATTCCAAATTTCGTGATCTATCTGTTTTCGGGGCTGATTGCTTGGAATATGTATCAAACGTCACTCAATACTGCAACGGGAGTCATTGTTGACCGAGCTGGCCTCGTAAAGAAGGTTTCATTTCCTCGTGAAATATTGGCGCTCGCCAATGTAGGTGCGGCAGTTGTCTATTTCGCAATTCAAGTTGTCGTTCTCGCGCTCTTCTTGCTTATTGCTGGACACGCACCTGATTGGGGATATTTGTGGTTAATGCCAATCTCGTTTATTGCGCTCTATCTCTTCACGGCATCAATGGCCATGCTGATGTCAGCAGTAACGGTGTACTTACGAGATGTGAAGCATCTCATTGAAGTAATCCTTCAACTGTGGTTCTATATGACACCAATTGTGTACTCCTATGAGAACACTCTCGCGCCGGCACTTCACCGACATGGGATGGAGCTGATCTATTTCCTAAATCCACTGACACTCATTGTTCTTACGTTTCAGCGAATCTTCTATTCAGATATTGTTGTTCACTCGATTTTGGCTCCTCACTCGCTCATACAAGTTCTTCCAACGTGGTCAATGGGAACATTCTTTGAACTCAATATTGCACTCGTTGGCGTAATGGTCATTTTCTTTTTAATTGCAGAAGTTCTCTTTGGTCGCTTAGAGACAAACTTCGAGTCGGAGCTGTAATGGCGAACGTTATTGAAGTAGACGGTATCTCCAAGAGTTTCAAGATTCACCACGAACGTCACCAGACTCTAAAAGAACGCTTACTTCACCCAAAGTCTGGAACTACAGAGCTCTTTAGTGCGCTTAACAACATAAATTTCAGCATTGCTGAAGGTGAAACAGTTGGCATTGTGGGTCACAACGGATCAGGAAAATCGACATTGCTGAAGTGCATTTGTGGTGTTCTGCAGCCTTCTTCGGGTGAGATTCGACTTCGAGGAAGTCTCGCAGCCTTGTTGGAACTTGGCGCTGGGTTCCAGGGTGAGCTTTCTGGTCGCGACAACGTCTATCTCTATGGCGCAATGCTCGGATTTTCTCGCAAGATGGTTGACAAAATTTTTGATGACATTGTTGCTTTCAGTGAAATTGAACAGTTCATTGATACGCAGGTGAAGTTTTATTCCAGCGGAATGTATGTCCGTCTTGCGTTTGCAGTTGCGGTGAGCGTGAGCCCTGACATTTTGGTTGTTGATGAAGTGCTTGCAGTTGGTGATGAGCGATTCCAGCAGAAGTGCATTGACCGAATTAAGCAGTTCCAAGAAGAAGGCCGATCAATTCTTCTAGTTACTCACAATGCAGATCAAGTCAGGTCGCTCTGTGACCGTGCAATTGTTCTTGATTCAGGAATAATGATTGCCGATGGTCCCGCGAATGAGGCGCTTCGAGTATTTCGTGAACATCAATTAGAAGATGCCCAGGCCAATGACGTCGCCGGCACTCAGGCAAATATCTCTTTTGATTCAGTTACAACCCCAAGCGGCGCCTTTGAAGTCAGAAGCGGTGGGTCAGTCCACTTTGATGTGAATTTGAGTGCAGAACATGCATACAGCGGTAACTTTATGTTCGAAATATTTACCCGCTCGGGGCTGCTCGTTAGTCGAAGTGATCCTCAGACTTCACCGGTCAACTTGAAGCCGGGTGCGAATCACATTGGACTAGACATTGCACAACTACCACTGCTTGATGGCGTGTACGACATAAACCTCGGCATTGTTGATCAGCGTGGCTCGACAGTTATTGCCTGGAAAGAACAAGCTGTTTCACTGCAGGTTATTTACGAAGGTCGCGAAGGCGGCATCGTGGAAATTAATTCTTCGATTCAGTAGTTCTTACGCTTCGAGGCGAGTGAACTGCTTTAGTGCACCGAGTCGTCCAAGCTTGCCGCAATCGAATCCAAAGTCGGCACTCTTCAACATTTTTAAGTCGCCACGTGAATTTCCGTAGGCGTAGACAGTCGGAGTTTGACCGAGATTTTGTGCGGCGATCCATTCTTGAAGTCGACGAATTTTTTCAGATCCTCGACAATTATTTCCTAGATAGCTTCCAGTCAATTTACTGCGAGCATCAACTCCGAGTCGAGTTCCACATCCACCTTTGGCGCCAAGTGTTTCAGCAACTACGTCTACGTAGAGCTGCGGAGAGGCAGAAACTATAACTACTTCATGACCTTGTTCAAGGTGCCACTTAAGTCGTGTAACTACGTGCGCACGCCCTTCGTGTTCTAAGTGATGAAGGATAAATTCCCGAGACTGTTCGGTGACTTCTGATACGTTTCGTCCAGCGAGCAATTTATGAAAGAGTCTCTCCTTGGCGCTATCTGCAGCAGAGCCACTTCGTATTGCGCCAATGGTGAGCGGGAGCAGAAGCGAGAGAGCTGCTGAATACGCTGCACGAGTGCCCGCGACATAGCGCAGCCAGTGAAAGACACTCCCACCTTCAGTGAGTGTGCCATCAAGATCAAATGCCGCAACTGTTGTGGTGTTTGATTCAGACATTCCTCTAGTTTCACAGGGATTTTGCCCTAAGTGTGCAATAACCTACAAATCCCATAGAGATTTGCAACAATTGAGGAACATCCGCTAATCTAAAGAGGCTCAGTCAAAGGACTGAGCTTTTCACTCGAAGGAGTATCACATGGCGATTCGTCTTGGTGACGTGGCCCCGGACTTTACCGCGGAGACCA
>CAIJWX010000016.1:0-1739 GCA_903824535.1 uncultured Actinomycetes bacterium
AATTAGCTGCGCGGAACGTCTTTCCAAGCAACGTCTTTGTCGTTACGTGGTTCACCCGCGAGTCCAAGCACACGCTCACCAATGATGTTGCGCATGACTTCACTCGTTCCACCCTCAATAGAGTTTGCACGCATACGAATAAATGCCTTACGCATGTCGCCACCATGCATGGCAGAGCCCGCTGGGCGAACCATTGGATAGTTGTTCTCGTAGAGCATTCCCTCTGCGCCCATGAGGTTCACACATAGCTCACTGGTGCGCTGATTTTCTTCAGCGAACGCAAGCTTCGCAACTGATCCCTCAGGTCCTGGAGTTCCGGCCTTTCGAAGGTCACTAGCTCGCCAGTTAGTAAGGCGACCAACTTCGTTACGAACCCACGCCTGCATCAAATCAGAGCGAACTGAGTGTGCGTAGGAATCGTCACGACCCGACCACTTCTGTTTCCAGATCTTTACTGCTTCACCAATGAGGCCAGATCCACGTGGAGGAATAGTTCCACCAATAGATACACGCTCGTTCATGAGGGTGGTGATTGATACTCCCCAACCTTCTCCAACGTCACCGAGTCGCTCAGAGTCTGGGATGCGAACTTCATTGAAGAAAACTTCGTTGAACTCAGCTTCGCCAGTTGCTTGGAAAAGTGGACGAACATCTACACCAGGGCCGTGCATGTCAACGAGGAATGCAGTGATTCCCTTGTGCTTAATTACATCAGGGTTGCTTCGAGCAATTAGAAGTCCCATATGAGCGTTGTGAGCAAGAGTTGTCCAGACCTTCTGTCCGTTAATAACCCATTCGTCACCGTCGCGCTCAGCACGTGTACCGAGTGTTGCTACGTCAGATCCTGCACCAGGTTCTGAAAAGAGCTGGCACCAAATTTCTTCCCCCGTAAAGAGTGGACGAAGGTAACGCTTCTTTTGTTCATCAGTTCCGTGAATAATTATTGTTGGTGCACACATTCCGTAACCAATGACGTTTGGTCCGGCTGCAGTTGGTGCACCAAGCTTGGAGAGTTTGCGAAGGACATACAGCTGATCGGTTGGGCTTCCATCGAGTCCACCATGTCCTGCTGGGAAATTCACCCAGGCGAGTCCACGGTCGAACTGTTCACCCATGAAGACAACTGGGTCAGTTGTCTTTGGTGGAAACTTCTCGATCAAGTCATTAATAAGTACGTCTAAGTCTGCTTCAGTTACAGGCATTGCCCCTCCAAAATTCCCTCCCACGCATACTAGACATACTCAGCAGTAGCCAAGTGTTTAAAATGTCTAGATGAAAACACCTCGCATCCTGGCTACATCTGGAGGGCTCATTCCTGGGCCAATCCAGCAAACTTGGAAACTCGGCACTTTGCTTCTCGATGCGCTCAGTATGACCGAAAAGGTTCGCCCAAGAGTGACATATCTTGCAACAGCGACCGGAGACATGGAGAGTGAATATGCTCGCCACTACCAAGCCTTCGGCGACGCAGGGTGTGAAGTGACAGCACTACGACTCTTTCCACAGCCTTCGGCGAACTTCGAAGAGGCAGTCCTTGGTGCTGATCTTGTCTGGGTTGGCGGAGGATCAGTAGCCAACCTGCTCGCACTCTGGGAACTTCACGGCCTTGATAACTACATGCGCACGGCTTGGGAACAAGGAGTGATCATGGGTGGACGCTCAGCTGGGAGTCTTTGCTGGTTCACTGGTGGCAACACTGACTCCTATAGCAATGACCTAGATCCTGTAACTAATGGACT
>CAIJWX010000017.1:0-3028 GCA_903824535.1 uncultured Actinomycetes bacterium
AATTTAATTTGCACGGTGGCATTTGGAATTACTCCGCGCACTTCAATATCAATGGCGCTGGAATTACGATCGTTGGAATCTTTGTTGTTGTGTGGGCAGGAGCGCTTCTCTACTGGAAGTACGGCAAAGTAGAAGAGCGCTGGGAACGTGCAGCAACGAAAGCTCAAATTGCACGTGGTGAAAAACCTGATGCCCACTCAGCGGGAATCACGCTTGGAGCAGTTCATGCTCCATTCACTATTGACGAATAACTAGTTAACGGTGTCGAGAAGTCGACGAGCAACTACCTTCAAGCAGAGTGTCTCGTCGGCACCTTCAAAGATTGAAAGTACGCGAGCATCAACAAAGTAGCGGCTCACTGCGTATTCCTCGGCGTAACCCATTCCACCAAAGATTTGCATGGCTTCACGTGTAACCCATTCGGCGGCACGACATACATAGGCCTTGGCCATTGACGCTTCCATTATTCCGCCACCGTTACCCATCATTCGAGCAACTTCTAATGAGAACTGACGTGAACACTGAATGATTGCGGCCATGGTGCCGAGCTTCACTCGTGTGAGTTCGTAGTTAAGAATTGGCTCGCCAAACACAATACGGTCACGCGAATAGTCGAGTGCCGCTTCGTACGCTGCTTGCATGAGACCAACAGCACGAGCTGCTGTCTGGATGCGACCGTTTTCGAATCCTGCCATTTGGTAGTAGAAACCTTTTCCGAGACCTGCTTCTTCACCGATTAGGCAATTGTCGGGAACTAGCCAGTTGTCGAAGTTAAGTGAGTAACTGTGCATTCCGCGGTATCCAAGTGTGTCAATTGGACGACCTTCGAGTCGTCCGCCACCTGGCTGGTCAAAGAGGAAGCCATGTGCTTCGCCCTGAGGTTTTTCAACGAGGAACACTGAGAGTCCGCGGTGCGCTTGGGTGCGGTCTGGGTTGGTGCGAGCAAGGAGCAACAGTACGTTGGCACGCGCACCAAAAGTGCACCATGTCTTGGCACCATTGATTAGCCAACCACCGTCGGTCTTAGTTGCGGTTGTTGTGATTCCAGCAACATCAGATCCAAAGTCAGGCTCAGTTACTGCAATGGCTGCAAGTACTTCAGCTGAAGCAAGCTTTGGAAGCCAGTGCTCTTTCTGCTCTTGTGTTCCACCTGAAACAAGTGCACGTGTAACGATTTCTGGACGGGTAATAAGTGATCCACCAATTCCAAGTCCACCCCATGAAAGCTCCTCAGTTGCTACAACCATTCCGAGGTATTCACTCTCGCCGCCGGTAGCGAAACCACCGAACTCTTCTGGAACACTGAGACCAAAGCCACCAATTTCAGCAAGTCCATTGATAATTGATTCTGGGATATCTCCGTTAGTGCGGTGTACGTGCTCAGCGTGTGGGCGAACTTCTTCTTCTGCGAAACGGTGGAACATTTGTGAGACCATTTCGAATTCTTCATCAAGGTGTTTTGGTCCTGGAGTTTCAGCGAGTGAGCCAACGAACTCTGCTTGACGGTATGTAGAAACAAATGATGCGAATGGCTTGTACCAATCGCTCTCAACTCCCCATAACTCTTCTCGTCCAAGAATGCGTGTTGCAAGGTCACTAATCGCAATTGCTAAGAATGCTGCAGTTAGGTCAGCCTCCTGTGTCCCTTTTGCGGCATATGAAAGACACGCACGTGCAGTGGCGATTGCGCTCGCAGCGTGTGCGAGGTCATAGGCGAGTGTCTGTTCTTTGTCTGGTCCGCCGAGTGCGCTCAGGCGCTTAACTCCGGTGTCAATAACTGACTGAGCTTGGCCAACGAGTTCGGTGGCTTTTGTAACGTCTACGTGAGGAATTGTCATGCTGAAAAACTACCGGTTTTCTGGCAACTTTGATGCGCCCTAGGCTGGAGACATGAACGTTGTCATGCTCCTTGCAGATTCAGCCCAAGTGGCTGACGGAAAGCTGTACATATTGGGCGGTGGGTGGTCCGTAACTGGCCCTGGCCCGACCCCCTCGGCAGTAGCCGTAAAGGTCAGCGTTGACCGCCACGAATTCAATAAAGAGCACCACTGGGAGATGTTCCTCGAGGACGCTGATGGCCGACTTGTTTCGATTGACACCCCTGAAGGTCCCCAGCCCATAGAAGTACGCGGTGATTTCTCAGCTAGTGAGCCAGAAGGGGTTCCACTCGGGACCCCAGTCGATGTCCCGATTGCCGTTAACTTCGGTCCAATTCCACTCGACACTGGTGCTCGCTACACCTGGCGAATGGTTATTAACGGTGAAGCACTTCCAGGGGCGAGCGCGTCATTCACAACTCGACCACAGTTCGAAAATGAGGCAGAATAAAAGTATGACTACACACGATCACTCATTTGGCCGCTACCTCGAAGACTTCGAAGTCGGAGACATCTTTAAGCACTGGCCAGGTAAGACCATTACTGAAGCTGATGACCAGTTGTTCTGCGCCATCACTATGAACCAACACCCCCTTCACAGCGATCGCTGGTTTGCAGAGACTCAGAGCGTGCAGGGACAAAATGTTGTTGTAGGAAACCTCGTGTACTCACTTGTACTTGGGATGAGTGTGCCAGACATTTCTGGATCAGCAATTGCAAATCTTGAAATTGAAACATTGCAACACAAGAATCCAACGTTTCACGGAGACACAATTTACGCCGAGACTCGAGTGCTTGAGAAAAAAGAATCTTCTTCGAAGAATGACCGCGGGATCGTAACGGTTGAGACCAAAGGTTTCAAGCAAGACGGAACTGAAGTCTGCTACTTCCGCCGCCGCGTCATGGTGTGGAAGAAGGAATTTGCTCCAAAGCGCCAGCGCCCATACGGTGACGACGCCTGGAAGTAATAGCGCGACGTTTCGACGTGCGCTGCTGAGGGCAACCCCCTCGCTAAAAAGAGAGTTGCCCTGGATCGGGGCAACGCCTTGGAAAGTACTCGTTAGCGAGTTCATGCTCCAACAAACACAAGTTTCGAGAGTCATTGAACCCTGGGAGAAATTCATAAAGACTTTCCCAACCCCCACAAAGTG
>CAIJWX010000018.1:0-35611 GCA_903824535.1 uncultured Actinomycetes bacterium
ATGCGGAAGGTCTTCCAGTGTAAGGCCATCGAGGAACCTGCCCTCTGAGAGACATACATCAGGTAGCAAACACACGGTTGTTGCAGGTATGTCTTCAAGCGCCTTGATGAGATCTTGACCGGTAAGAAGACCGGCGACCTTAATGTTTCCACCGAAGTAGGCATTCTCTACAGCCAAGATTTCAACATCATCGAAGCCATTTTCGTCACAGAGGGCACGAAGAATTGGTTTGGCGTATTCGCCCGTGATGATGAGAACGTCATCGCCTGTATAGATTTCGTCACTGCCACCACGAGGGGCTCGGTATCCAAGTGCTGGAGCGCCATCGACAGATTGGAAGAACCCAGTACCAAGTTTTTCCATCTCAGAATGTTCATTAAAGCTGTCACAAAATGCAGCTACAAGGCCAATTCCGTTTTCGGCCTGATCCAAGCTTTCAAACTTTGTCGCTGAAGGAGGAGTCATTCCCGCAACTAAATAGAACTCATCACTCGCGAATACAGAAACTCTGCCCAACACCTCATTAGTGAGTTTTTGGAATTTGTCAGCGAGCGCTACTACTTGTCTTGCTTCGTCTTCACTGTGTGATCGCATTGTCTCTTCCATGGAGAATGCAGACACTCCAACTGGCACGAGCGCAACTGTTTGCAGCTCTGGATAGAGCGAGATGACATCGTGAAGTGTTCGCTCTAGTTCATCGCCATCGTTTACCCCAGGACAAACAACAACCTGTGCGTGTACTTCAATGCCAGCTCGAAGAATCTCACGGAGCCATCTAAGACTCGTAGCTCCACGAGGATTGCGAAGCATTTCTGCACGCAGTTCTGGATTCGTAGAATGGATCGAAACGTAGAGCGGAGAGAGTCCTTCCTCAATTACACGTTCTAAATCAAATTCTGTGAACCTAGTAAGGGTTGTGTAGTTACCGTAAAGAAATGAGAGTCGAAAATCATCGTCTTTTACATAGAGTGATTTACGCATTCCCTTTGGAAGTTGATAAATAAAGCAGAACGAACAGTGGTTGTCGCAGGTTCGTATTCGGTCAAAGACCGCCGAGTCGATTGATAGACCAAGGGGCTGACCTTCGTCTTTGGTAACAGTTACTTTGCGCTGAAGTGGCTCCCCTTCACGCTGAACTACCAAGGTGACAGTCTTTCCATCAATCAACTGTTGGTATTCAATGATGTCGCTTGGTTCTTTGCCATTGATGCTGATTAGCTCGTCGCCAACGCAGAGCCCTGCTCCCGCAATAGGGGAACCATCAGAAATAGAGGAAATACGCGCGCCCGACACCCTCCTAGCCTAGGCAATAAATCAACTTTTCAGTAACTAGGCTGTTTTCGTGACTGTAGAGAAGGTTGTGCTCGCTGCCCCGCGTGGATTCTGCGCTGGGGTTGAAAAGGCCATTAAGGCTCTTGACTGGATGACTCGCGTGTTCGAGCCACCGGTCTACTGCTACCACGAGATAGTTCACAACCAGTTTGTGGTCGATCACTTCAGGTCCTTAGGCGTTGTTTTCATTGATGATGTTGGCGATGTTCCACCAGGATCTCCAGTGATGTTGAGCGCTCATGGATCTCCCCCTGAAGTTGTTGAAACAGCAAGGCTCTCTGGTGGCACCGTTATAGATGCAGTATGTCCGCTCGTTACAAAAGTGCACCATGAGCTAAAAGTTCGAGCTCGCAAGGGTTACACAGTTCTCTACGTTGGCCATGAAGGCCACGAAGAAGCAGTTGGCACGATGGCAGTTGCTCCTGATTCTGTTCACCTGATTCAATCAACTGAGGACATTGACAAGTTAAAGAATACGCAAGGTCCTTACGCGCTGCTTAGTCAAACCACGCTCAGTATGAACGAGTGGCAAGATCTTCGAGACCACGCTGAAGTTGTATTTCCTGAAATTTGGATGCCAAATCGAAGCGATCTCTGTTTTGCTACAACGAACAGGCAGGCAGCTCTAACCGCTATTGCTGCAACAGCTGACGCTGTTGTTGTCATTGGATCTGCGAACTCTTCAAATACTGTTGCACTCTCGAAAGTTGCTGAAGCCGCCGGTTGTAAGCGTGTACTTAGAATTAATGGTGCGTTCGAGTTGCCTGACGACCTCAGCGGAGTTGTTGCCGTGACGGCTGGTGCATCTGCACCTGAGTCGCTCGTAAATGAAGTTCTCGAGTTTTTGAGTCCGGTCAATGGTGTTGAGATCAGTTCGGTAACCGTCGAAGACGAGTACTTCCCTCCACCTCCAGAACTACGAGAGATGTTGAAAACGCTCTCGGCTGTCCTTGATCTGGCACTTAATACCGGTGCTATCTCTACATTTGACGGTCAAGCTGACCGTGAATTCACTGCGGCAGAAGTTCTATCGTCAGTCTCTACGTAAGTGACCTTCAGGGCTAATATTTAACTATGACGTCATTTCCAAGTATGGATGTTTCTACTCGCGAGCAGTGGATGACGATTGCTGAAAAGACAATCGCCGCTCAGCCTCGAGTTGCAGAACAACTTCTTTCAATGATCAAGGGACTTAGTGCCATTACAGATGGCTTCTCAATTGACCAGATGGAACACGCAGTTCAGACCGCAACTCGTGCAGAACGTGAAGGCGCAGACGAAGAAGTAATTGTTGCTTCATTACTGCACGACGTTGGAAAGCTCATCTCTGTACCAAATCACCCAATGATCGCAGCCGAGATACTTCGTCCCTATGTTCGAGAAGATGTTTACCGCATGGTGGCACACCACCAAGACTTCCAGGGTCGTCATTACTACGAACACCTTGGAATGAATCCAAATCTTCGAGAGAACCACGTAGGTCAACCATGGTACGAGCTCGCAGAAAAATTCGCAGATCGCTGGGATCAAAAAGCTTTCGATCCTGGATACGACTCATTACCTCTTGAACACTTTGAACCAATGGTTCGTCGTGTCTTCGCAAAAGCAAAATCAATTTAAGGAAATCATGGCCAGCGCCGATCTAGAAAAACGCCGACTTACACGACTACGTTCAAACGCAATTGACCAAGCACTACATCAGTTGGAGAAAGAACGTCCTGGTTTCAAGCCAGAATCAATCGTTGCTTCAATCTGTGCTTACGAAGAAGAAGGCAATATCGCCGGAGTACTTGAAAAGATGCCCGCAACCATTAACGGTGTGGCCTACACAACTCTTGTAGTTGTTGATGGCGGTGACGACCGTACTGCGGAGATTGCTAGATCCTTTCCAGGTGTTGCAGTAATTGAATTCCCAGTAAATCTTGGACACGGTGTAGCTCTTCAGGTCACCTACCGCTACTGCATCAACAACGGCGTTAAGTACATTGCAACGTTGGACGCCGATGGACAGAACGATCCAGCTGAAATTCCTCAAGTACTTGCCCCACTACAAGCTGACCAGTCTGACTTTGTTGTTGCGAGTCGTCGACTTGGCGTTGACAACACAACAGACCGCTTTCGCAAGACTGGTGTACTTTTCTTCTCGTTCATCATGAACCGCATGTGTGGATCTAAATTGACCGACACATCAACTGGTTACCGTGGACTTCGCGTCAGCATGCTTGCTGATGTTGTTGACCGCCTCACACAAGAGCAGTATCAAACTGCTGAACTTCTTATTACTTGCATGAAGCGTGGATGGCGAGCTTCTGAAGTTCCTACTGTTTGGCACCCTCGATTCTCAGGAACCACTAAAAAAGGTAAGAACTGGCTCTTTGGTTTTCGCTATGCCAAGGTAGTTTTCGGTACCTGGTGGAGAGAGCGCTAAGACTTAAGGCTTTCGTTGTAAACGTCCTGTAGTGCCTTCTGGAGCTCTTCAGTTTTTGCACTGATTGCTGACCTAGAAACACGGCCATCGGAGACAGGAGGCGCAATGGGCTTTCCTACAACAATCTTGATTCGTACAGGTCGAGGTAACTTTGCCCCTGGCTTCATGGCCTTATCGCTGCCACCAATACCAACTGGCACAACAAGTGCATTTGTCCTTGATGCAATAAACATTGCACCGTCTCGAAGTGGCTCCACTAATGGGCCATATTTTCTAGTCCCTTCAGGAAAGAGAATGAGAGCCTGACCTTGTTGAAGCACAAGTTCTGACGCGGCCATGGAGTCACGATCAGCAGTGTCTCGATTAACTGGAAATGCACCTAAGTGGAGCAAGAACTTTCCAAAAGGCTTGAACTTGAAGAGACTGTCTTTAGCCATGAAGAATATTTTTCTTTTTGAAACAAACAAGCTGAACGCAAAGTCAACATTTGAACGGTGAATCGGAGCAATTAGAACAGGACCAGTTTCTGGAATGTTTTCAGCTCCAGTAGCTGTTGGCCGAAAAAACAAGAAGGCCAAAATTTTGATGACTCGAGATACGAAACGATATGACAACGACTTATGCGTGTCGAGTTTTATTGAATTGACTTTAGGCATCTAATAATTTCCCCAACTACGCCTTCAACATCACGTCCGGTTGTATCTATAACTATTGCATCATCAGCTTGACGAAGTGGTGAGGCTTCCCTATTTGAGTCTGCATCGTCACGACGAGCTACGGATTCAGCGCTCTCATCTCCACGCCTGAGTGCTCGTTCCTCAAGCGAAGCAGTTAGGAAGACCTTCAGGGTCGCATTGGGAAATACAACAGTAGTTATGTCTCTGCCTTCAACAACTGTTCCTACTGGTTGCTCATTGGCCCATTTTTGCTGACGCTTTACCATTGCACTTCTAACTAGTGGGTTCGCAGCAACTCTTGACACTCCAACATTGATGTGATTCTGACGAATCTCATCTTCTACATCTCGACCATTAATTGTCACTCGAGGGATTGTTGTAATGACAGCGACATTTGCAAGTTCACCAAGAGCAGTCTCGTCAAGTAAATCAACTCCACTAGAAAGTGCTTCACATGTTACGGCTCGGTACATTGCACCAGTGTCTAGAAATGACCAACCGAGTCCCTCTGCAACGGCTTTAGCAACAGTTGACTTGCCCGATCCCGCAGGTCCATCAATCGCGATAATTAACTTGCTCATCGAAGCGAATCTAAGTGATCAAAGAAATTTGGATAGCTGGATGAAATAGTTGATACACCTGAGATCTGTCCACCTTGTCCGCAAATTGCTGCGACTGCGCTCGACATAACGATTCGATGATCAAGTCCACTGTCGATCATGAATTCCTGGAACAAAGATGAATCCCCTAGTCCTTCAATGAAGAAATTGTCCCCTTCACTCCATGTTTTGCAACCAAGAAGTGAAGCAATGCGCATTGAGCCTTCAAAACGATCTGATTCCTTGAGTCGAAGTTCGCCCATGTCTAGAAAAGACGTTGTTCCATTTGCTGCTGCTGCAGCGACGCTGAGTATCGGAACTTCATCTACTGAAGGAATCTCAGAAGAATGAATCTCTGTTGCATTTAGCTTTGAAGATTTCGCCAGCAGTCCTTCGTCATCAAAAATGAGGTTTCCACCCATTTTCTTTAGCACTGAAACAAATCCAACTCTTTCAGGTGATGTGTCAATCGATGTCACCTTAATTTCAGCGTTGGAATGAATAAGTCCAAGAACAGCGAAGAAGGCTGACTGTGATGGGTCACCCGGAACAACCCATTTCGTAGGCAGTGGTCTTCCAGGATGAACCGTGACGTCTCTTCCAAGTCCGTTGTCTGTACTCACAACATTTATTCCAGCATGACGAAGCATGTCTTCTGTGGCACTTCTAGTTCGGACGTCTTCATGAATTGTTGAAGCTGTTTCAGCATTGAGTCCTGCAAAAATTATGGATGACTTCACTTGCGCACTTGCTTTTGGGACGTGGTAATCAATACTTGTTAGCTGAGCTCTTCCAGTAATGGTTAATGGTGGCGTACTACTACTGCCCTGACCAGTTACTTGTGCGCCCATATGGCTAAGGGGTTCTGCAATGCGGTCCATTGGACGCTTTGAAAGTGAAGCGTCTCCTACAAGCGTGTGCACACCTGGAACGCCACTTACGATTCCTGCCATTAGGCGAATAGTTGTTCCAGAATTTCCACAGTCAAGATCACTCTCTGATGCTCGAAGTCCGTCTACGGGGCCGGTTATAAAGACACTGCCGTCTTTGTTTTCACGAACTGCACCCATTGCCTCAAGCATTGTGCTGGTGCACTTAACATCGTCACCACTTGAAAGACCAATAATTTCACTCGTGCCATTAGCTAAGGCACTGATCATCAAAGCTCGATGCGAAGCACTTTTGTCTCCGGGAACTGTAACTGTTCCGTGCAGTTTGGTAGCCGGCTCAATTCTTCGAGAGTCACTCATTATTCGAATGCAACCTTAAAACCTAATGAGGTTAATGAATCACAGAAAAGGTCTCGCTGGGCAGTGTCAATTGCGAGTAGCAATGTTCCACCAGTCCCCTCAATCCCGTGTGCAATTTCAATGTCGTAAATGTTCACAAGCAGATCAGACGCGGCCTTAGTCACTACTGCGAGAGAACCTGGTTTGTCAGCAATAACAATGCGTAGGTAGGCCAAGTTCTCAGAACTGAGTGCACGACCTGGAAGTTGACGACGAGCTTGTGATGCAGTCGTAAGCGTCTTCTTTATTTCATCTCGAGCGTTGGTATCTAGTGCGTGTCGAAGGGCACTAATTCGCTGTTCAATTGCGTCAAGTGTTGAAGTGATGGCTTCTCGGTTTTCAAAAAGAATGTCTGGCCAAATTGCAGGGTCTCCTGCAGCAACTCGAGTCATGTCTCTAAAACCACCAGCCGCAAGCTGCAGTAACACTGGGTCTTGTTCAGCAGTCTTTGTGGCTTCATTCATAAGAGCGCCAGCGAGCAAGTGAGGCACGTGGCTCGCAAGTGCGACCAGACGGTCATGATCCCCTGCAGAAATTGCAACAACGCTTGCACCAAGATCTCTGAAGATTGAATGAAGTGCTGTGTATACCTCTGGCGGCGTATCTTCAGTTGGTGAAAGCACCCATGTACAACCTTGAAACAGGTCGGCACGTGCTCCAGCGAATCCTCTGAGCTCTGATCCAGCCATTGGGTGACCACCCAAGAAGCGAGCATCTTTAACAGCACTAACGATTGACTCTTTGACCCCAGCAACATCAGTAACTAGTAGCGAAGATGATGTATTTGACAATAAGACGTTGTTAGCGATTTCAACAACTGTTCCTGCGGGGGTAGCAATTACTACCAGTGAATGATTTTCGCTCATCATTCCGTTAGAAACGATTCCTCGATCTATTGCTTCTTTTAGTACGTCTGCATTGAGGTCGTCACCAGTAATGCTCCATCCAGCTTCGCTTAGTGCGAGGGCGACAGACGATCCAATTAGCCCTAGACCAATTACGTGAGCGAGTTTCTTATTTTGGGAGGTCATCGCGAAGTGACTGCGCATTGTGAAGGTAAACGTGATGTATCTCACTACGTGAGCGCGTTGTGTAAACGTGCATCAAAATGCGAACACACTTGGACATTGATCCAGGAACATTAATTTCGCTTGCGCACATTAAAGGAATGTCACCAAAGCCAACTTCTCGAGCAGCGGCTGCAGGGAAAGCTGAAGTTAAATCAACAGATGTCGTGAAGAGAACACTGATGACGTCATCGTGGTTCAATTCGTTGCGACTCATGAGTTCGAGGATGAGCTCTCTTGTCCTCTCGCCTATGGCTTCAGGCGTGTCTATTTCACACGTTGTGGCGCCTCGTAGGCCTCGAACTAGTGCAGAAGTCATGATGGCATAGTAGAGGCGATTTCATCGGTCATCCCAACAGCCTCCATTAATCGACGAACTTCACCCACAGATAACTGGCGTGAGCTCCCAGGGCTCAATGTGGCGTCCTGTAGTGGGCCAATTCGGGTGCGAACGAGTCTGGTTACTTCATGGCCAATTGCAGCGCACATTCGGCGAACCTGGCGATTTCTGCCTTCATGAATGACAATACGAAGCAGGCCATCACTCACGCGACTCACCTGAGCAGGACTTGTCATTCCATCTTCAAGTTCAACACCTTCACGAAGGCGTCTGATGGCAGCAGGCGATGGATCGCCTTCAACTCGAGCAAGGTATTCCTTCGCGATTCCAGAACTTGGATGTGTAAGCAAATGAGCAAGACGCCCATCGTTAGTAAGGATCAATAGACCCTCTGTATTCATGTCAAGTCTTCCGACAGGGAAAATACGAACTGGAGAATCAACTAATTGCAGAACTGTTGTTCTGCCCTGCGGGTCTGAAGCAGTAGTGACTACTCCATCTGGTTTGTTGAGCAAGTAGTAACAGGTGTTCTGTGCTGTTGGAGCGAGTGTGCCGTCAACACAAATAACGTTTTCTTCTGGTCGAACACGGTTGCCAAGTTCAGCAATGCGTCCATCAATCGTCACTCGGCCGTCAGTGATGAGGATCTCACACGCACGTCGAGATCCGAAACCAGCACGAGCGAGTGCTTTCTGGAGGCGTTCGCCCTCTTCCAACTAGGCGTCTTCTGCAAGGTCAAGCTGCGAATTCATTTCTTCTGCGAGCTCTTGTGCGGTTTCTACTGGTGGCATGAATTCTTCGATCGGAGGAAGTTCTGAAATTGCAGCAAGTCCCATTCGGTCTAAGAAGAGTTCTGTTGTGCCGTAAAGAATTGGAGTTCCAGGTCCTGTGGAGCGCCCCTTCTCTTCAATGTATCCACGCTGTTCCAATAGTCGTGATACGCCATCAACGTTCACTCCACGAAGCGAGGTAATTTGAGCACGAGAAATTGGTTGGCGGTACGCAATAATCGCAAGAGTCTCAAGTGCAGCGGAGCTAAGTCGGTGAGATACGTCACGGTTCGCAAATTTGCCAACCCACTCCGATACTTCAGATGCTGACTGCATCACCCATCCACTGGCTAGTTCGGCGAGCTGAAATCCGCGACGTTGCTCGGCGAACTCTGTACGAAGTTCGCGAAGAGCATTAACAACGTCTTCGGTATCAACCTCAACAACATCAGCAAGTTCTTCGGCTGAAATCGGTTCGATTGCTACGGTCAACATTGCTTCTAGCTTTTGTTCTAGAGAAAACTCATCCCTCATAACTGTCGACCTTTCCAAAATCGAATGCTTCTTGATTCTCAATCCATTCAATTTCAACTTCACCAAATGTTGTTCCTTGACCAAGATCTACGTAGCCCAGCTTGCAGAGCTCAAGTAGAGCCAGGAAGTGAACAATGATCTCAATGCGTGTCAGTAGTGCCGCAGTAAGAGACCTAAATGTAAGTTTTCCCATTGAAGGTAGACGTGAAGTAAGCGATGCCACCGTCTCTGCAACAGTCACTGCATCAACAGTTACGTGATTAAGTCGAACAACTGGAACAGGCTTCTCCTCAATTCCACGTAAATAAGCCTGCGCTAATTGAGCTGTAGTTATTCCGGCGAGTAGGTCAGGCGGTGTAACAATGAATCCATCATCGATTCCACGGATTGTTGGGTAGGCGCGGCTGGCGCGCTCGAAAAGAGAAATAAACGCGTCACTCAGCGAGGCATACGTACGTAGTTCAAGAAGTCGTGCCAGGAGAACGTCGCGCTCTTCCCATCCAATGAACTCCTCATCTGGTTCATTGCTGTCTTTTCCAGGGAGCAGACGGAAGCTCTTCATTTCAAGAAGGATTGAACCAATGAGGAGAAACTCAGAAAGGTCCTCTGCGGTCAAGGTCATTGTTTCTTTGCGCATTTCTGCAACAAAGGCGTCAACAATTGGAGAAAGTGGAACGTCGAGAATATCGACTTCATGGGCGCTTATTAGCCTTAGGAGGAGTTCAACTGGGCCGCTAAAAGACGGCGTCGTCACGACGTAGGTCATGCAGTAACTCTACTTCGACGGCACAAGTTATGCATGCTCTGCTCCTACTATGTAGGGGTGCGAATTCTTTCTGGTATCCAGCCATCTGGAACCCCTCATCTAGGTAACTATCTCGGTGCCCTAAAGCAGTGGGCCGATAGTCAAAACTCTGAGGCGTATTACTGCGTAGTGAATCTCCACGCTCTTACGCTGCAGATTGATCCAGAAGAACTCAGGTCTCAGACAATTGATGGCGTTGCATGGCTTCTCGCTAGCGGACTTGATCCTGAGGTCTGCACACTATTTATCCAGAGCCATGTCCCCTACCACTCTCAGCTCAGCTGGTTGCTTGAGAATGTCGCTACGTTCGGTGAACTAAGTCGTATGACGCAGTTTAAGGAAAAGGCTTCTAGACAAGATGGCTACCGGGCTGGACTATTCACCTATCCAGTGCTTATGGCCGCCGACATTCTTCTCTACAACGCACAAGAAGTTCCCGTTGGAGATGACCAGCGCCAGCACCTTGAGTTAACTCGTGAAATCGCTGAGAGATTCAACAATCGTTTTGGCGACACCTTTACGTTGCCTGCTGGTGTGCAGCCAAAGTCAGCTGCGCGAGTCATGGACTTACAAGATCCGACACGAAAGATGTCGAAGTCAGTTTCCAGCCCACTTGGCTCACTCTCATTACTCGATGACGCCAAAGAAATAGACAAGAAAATCAAAAAAGCAGTCACTGATACCGACAACGAAGTTCGCTTCGACTGGGAAACGAAGCCTGGTCTTTCAAACCTTCTAGAAATTTTCTCTGCCTTTAGTGGAGAAACTCCTCAAGCTGTTGCAAGTCGTTACTCACGCTATGGCGATTTGAAGGGTGATCTTTCCACGCTCGTTACTGAATCACTTGCGCCAATTACTGCTCGATATCACGAACTGCGTGCCGACACGAAGAAGCTAAACGAGATTATTGAACTCGGCTCAGAAAAAGCTTCAGCAATTGCCAAGGTTACGTACGAGCGTGCAGCAACTGCAATGGGGCTTATTTAGAACAGTTGTCGTAGCCACCACTCTTGGAGAGATCCTAGGAAGTTGGTTCCAATGTGCAGAACCATTGAGTCAAGAATGATGAATGCCATCAAGAATGGTAACGCGTACGAGCGGTAATGAAAATACTTGGCCAGATTTCTCTGCGGAATAAAACGTTAAAGAATTGCTGATCCATCAAGAGGCGGAATCGGGATCAAGTTAAACGCGGCAAGAGTTATGTTTACGAGTCCAAGGTATTCACCAATATTAAATGTCATCTGACTTTGTGTGTTGTGAATGGCATATTCACAGATAGCGAATCCAACACCTGACAAAAAGATGTTCACGAGTGGTCCAGCTAGTGAAACATAAAGAGATTGTTTTCTTGGATTGCGCAGTCTCCCTACGTTTACTGGGACTGGCTTCGCATAACCAAACATTGGAAGACCACTAAATATAAGAACTGCTGGCAAAAGTAGTGTTCCAAATGGATCAATGTGTTTCACTGGATTTAATGAAAGTCTGCCCTGCTGCTTTGCAGTCGGATCGCCGAAGTAATTTGCCACCCAACCGTGACTTACTTCGTGCAGAATGATCGACGGAACAATCGCTAGTAAGTAATAAAGAATATTCACGTCTATAACCTAATGGGCTCTTGGATGTGCGCTCTTATATTCACGCTGAAGTGAAGTTACTGAAACGGCAGTATAAATCTGAGTGGTGGCTATAGATGAGTGCCCTAAGAGCTCTTGTACGACACGAATATCAGCACCGTGACTCAACATGTGTGTGGCACAGCTGTGTCGAAAAACGTGAGCACTAACAGTTGCTTGATCAATTCCTGCTGGCAGCGCTCGTTTATGAATAATGAGATCAATACCCTGACGTGTGAGGTTTCCGCCACGAGCATTTAGAAATAGACGACTTGATTGGCGTGAATTAGGAAACTCTGGCCTTCCTCCACTTGCAAGATAATTTCGTAGTGCACCTTTAAGAGTTTTACCCATTGGGACAAGACGCTGTTTTGAACCTTTTCCAGTGACCAGGATGAGCTCCTCATCAAAGTCAACATCTTGAAGTGAAATTCCTACAACTTCACTAACACGAGCACCCGTACCGTAGAGAAGCTCCAACAGTGCTCGATCTCGAAGATCCATTGGAGTGTCCGCAGGGACAGAATCAAGTAGATGGATTACTAATGACTCTTCTAGTGGTTTAGGCAACGATCGCCCTCGTTTGCCACCCTTGAGTCTTGTGGTTGGGTCATTACTAATAGAGCCTTCGTCAGCCATGTATCCAAACCATCCGCGAACTGAAGACATGGAACGAGCAACTGAACTGTCGGCTTGTCCGTTTTTTCTCAGTTTGTTGAAATACTTTTCAAAATCTGACTCAGTGATTTTCTTGCTAGTTAGCTTTAGGGCCTTCATCCAACTAATGAACGCCTCAATATCTCGTCGATACGCCTCAATGGTGGCGACGCTTCGACCTTTTTCAATGGTTAACCATTGAAGGTAATCAGTTAGTAGTTCTTCACTGTTTGCCAAAGTAAGTTCCAGACAGTTCTTGGAACGAATGAATCACAACGTTGCGTCAACCGAGGCAGGATCAATGATGTGTGGCTCACGGCCTTCGCCTCGTGCTGCAGCGGCTTGAAGAAGCCCAAAGAACAGTGGGTGCGGACGATCAGGTCGAGATTTGAACTCTGGGTGAGCTTGCGTTCCGACGTAGTACGAGTTTGTTGGAATCTCAGAGAACTCAATGAGTCTTCCGTCAGGTGATGATCCTGAACATTTAAAGCCAGAAGCTTCAAATTGATCACGGTACTTTGAATTGAATTCGTAACGGTGACGGTGACGCTCTGAAACAACAGTTGTGCTGTACAGTTCAGCAACAACTGAACCTTCATCGAGCATGGCTGGATAAGCACCAAGGCGCATGGTTCCACCAAGGTCAGTCACGTTCATTTGCTCGTCCATCAGAGCAATCACTGGATTGGTTGAAGATAGTGAAAATTCGGTTGAGTGAGCATCGCTCATGCCTAGTACGTGACGAGCGAATTCAATAACCATTACTTGCATCCCGAGGCAGATTCCAAGGAAAGGAATGTCGTTTTCGCGTGCAATCTTTGCGGTGGCGATCATTCCTTCAACACCACGTTCCCCAAATCCCCCAGGAACAATGATTCCGTCGAGCTGACGTAGTCGGTCACTGTCAATTTCGGAAGGAACTCGCTCAGCTTCAAGCCATTCAATCTTTACGTTTGCGCCAACAGCAAATCCAGCGTGACGCACAGATTCGGCCACTGAAAGATAGGCATCTGGCATTGTTACGTACTTACCAACAATGCCAATACGAAGAGTTTTGGTCGTGTTGTGAACACGATGAACCACATCATTCCAAAGAGTCAGATCAATTGGGTGATTCTCAATATCGATGTTTAGCGTCTTGCACACCATTGTGTCGAGACCTTCTTCGAGCATCACGAGTGGAATGTCATAAATGCTCGGTGCATCAACAGCCGAAATCACGCCTTCTAATGGAACGTCACACAGAAGAGAAATCTTGCGCTTAAGACCATCTGAAATTGGTTGGTCACTTCGACACACGATGATGTCAGGCTGAATACCGCGAGACCTAAGTTCAGTGACTGAGTGCTGCGTTGGCTTGGTCTTTTGTTCACCAGAAGGTGCGAGGTATGGAACCAAGGTCAAGTGGACGTAGCAAACATTGTCTTTGCCGGCATCTCGGCGGTACTGGCGGATTGACTCAATGAATGGAACGATTTCAATGTCACCTACGGTGCCACCAATTTCGACGATAACAACGTCAGCCCCAAGGGTTCCTAAGCGACGAATGCGCTCTTTGATCTCGTCTGTGATGTGAGGAATAACCTGGACAGTTTTTCCTAGGTAGTCACCGCGGCGTTCTTTGGCAATGACGTTTGAGTAGATAGAGCCAGTTGTGGTGTTTGACATCTTCGAAAGAGATTCGTCAATGAAGCGTTCATAGTGACCAAGGTCTAAGTCGGTCTCTCCACCGTCGTCAGTTACGTACACTTCACCGTGCTCGCCGGGATTCATTGTTCCTGGATCGACGTTGAGATACGGATCAAGTTTGCACATTGTGACCTTGAGGCCACGAGATTTTAAGAGGCGACCTAACGAGGAGGCAGTAAGACCCTTACCTAAGGAGCTCGAAACTCCACCTGTTACAAAGACGAATTTTGTCATTCGTTATTAGCCGCATCCACGGAATCTCATACTAGTCGGCTGGAATAGAAATATCTTTCGATTACCTACGAGTTTCAAGAAGTTGTAACGCAAGCGCACGAGATTCTTGACTTAGAGAGTCACCGACCAGCATTCGTGCAATTTCGCTTACGCGATCATCACCTTCAACCCTTCGAATCTTGGTTGAGGCGGTTCCGTTAATTATAGTTTTTTCAATGACGAAGTGGTGGTCTGCTTTAGCCGCCACTGAAGCCAAGTGCGTAACGACTAAAACCTGCTGACGAGTGCCTAATTCCAGCAGACAGTCGCCTATTTGCTGGGCCACCTGACCTCCAACCCCTGCATCAACTTCGTCAAAAACAGCAACTACGTCCTCCTGGGCTGTTTCCAGAGAAATGGCCAAGAGAACGCGACTTAGTTCTCCCCCACTCGCCAGTGACTGAAGCGGGCCTTCAGGGAGTCCGGGATTAGGAGTGAAAAGTATCTGAGCGTGCGAACCATCATCACCCCCAATGTCGAATCGAAGTGAGGCATTTGGAAGCGCTACTCGAGGTAGCTGAGACCTCACAGATTCAGTGAGTTTCACCGCAGCGTACTCACGATCTTTTTTTGCCTTTCGAGCTAGATCGACTTCTTTTGAAATCAGCCCTGATATTTCAGAATCAAGATTCTCAATTCGCCCAGACTCACCCGTTCTCCTGCTCAGATCTTCCTGAAATTTCGCAAGTGATTCCAAGGCCTCTTCTAGTGAACCATTGTATTTACGAGCGATTGACTGAAGCTCAGAGGCTCGTTCGTCTAGCTGGCCGAGCCTCTCTTCATCAAAGGCGTCTGGGTCAGTAAAGGACGAAAGTTCGTGAACGCCATCTCTCGCTTGTTCGAGTGCACTCAACAAGCTGTTTCGTGCGTTGTCATAGATATCGCCATGGGGAATGTCTTCGATGGCCTTAGCCAGCCTAGAAAGGACTGCTTCATCGGTATCAGAATCAAGAACTTGCATAACTCCATAGAGCGCTGCCTGACCATCTCGAAGTTCAGTCAGCCTTGTTAGTTCTTCCAGCACATCTCGAAGCTCACTTGGAGACGAAATTTTTACTGCATCGATTTCAGCAATTTGAAACTTTAAAAACTCAATTTCTCGCTCACGTTGTGTGGCGTCACCACCTAAGTTTTCTCGAAGCTTTAGTAACTCGCTCAATTCATTTCTAACCTGATGGAGTTCAGCTGTATCAACTTTTCCCGAAGTGTCAATTAGTCGCAAAATCTCTGTTCGATTTTTGAGACTCAATGAATCATGTTGACCATGAATAACAATTAACTCTTCAGCAAGTTGACGAAGAGACTCGGCACTCGTGGTGGTGTTGTCAAGAGCGCTACGAAGTCTTCCACCTTGTCCGGACTCTCTAAGTAATGAGATTTCTGTTCCATCACGGTTAATAAATAGTGCGGCTGTTTTCATGTCAGTAGTAACTGCATGTCTCGCGCTACTAGCTTCCCCACCGAGGCATAGATCTAACGCACCTAGAAGAAGCGTTTTACCGGCGCCTGTTTCACCAGTGATGACATTGAATCCTTGGGCGAATTCAACACGAGCGTCTTCAATTACTCCAAGCCCGTGAGCATAAAGTTCTACTAGCTGAGCTCTAGGCATGGCCCTCTCTAAGGCCTTGTCGGAGTCGAACCCCAAGATCAAAACTTCGTGTTGCAACAACTCGAACTGGTTTCTGACTCATTGAAACTTCAACCGAATCACCAATATTTAGTGACGTAACAGTGTGCCCATCAGCAACAACTAGTGCTCTGTTGCTCTCAACAACGAATCGGAATTTCTTCTCAGAGCCAACAACGATTGAGTTTCCAATCGTAAAGTGAGGAGCAATTGGAGTGAGAATCATGAGCGGAAGTGTCGCATCAACTACTGGCCCACCGGCTGAGAAGTTGTAACCGGTACTTCCAGTTGGTGTCGAAACCATTACTCCATCGGCTGAATATGAAAGAAACTCTTCGTTGTCAACAAACGTCTTGACTCGAACCATGTGTCCTGATTCTGCTCTTTCGATTACAACTTCATTCATTGCAAATTCAGTTTTGTCACCAGAATATGAAATTTCAAGTGCGATTCGGTGATCAACCTCGTTGCTCTTGATGGCTTCATTGATCACTGAAACCAGCTCAGATGGTTGAACACTTAGAAGAAAACCAAGTCGACCTAAGTTGACGCCGACAAGACGAGCGTTGTATTCGTGAGCAATTCGAGCAGACCTTAGGAATGTTCCGTCACCACCGAGACTTACAACCAGCGTCTCTTCATCAAGCTCAGGAACTGAATCAGAGTCAAGCATGTGAACTGAACATGTAACGCTTGATGACTTGAGGCGATCAGTTGCTTCACGTGCAAGGTCCAGGGCATCTGGTCGGTTGCTAAAAGCCGTAAAAAGCAGTTGAGTCACGTTGCACCTCGTGGCTTAATCGTAGTAACTACTTGTGACCTCTAGGTCATTGCAGAAAAACGTTGAAACAGGTATTTCACTGGTGTCGAAGGCGGGACTTGAACCCGCACGCCCTTTCGAGCACTAGCCCCTCAAGCTAGCGTGTCTGCCATTTCACCACTTCGACGCGGAGTACTACTTTATACGCTCCCAAGAGCAAGGAATATCTACTAGTTCGCTGGTGCTGCAGTCTCTGTGCCCCAGATTGGAATTTGGTCTACAAATCCCTGAACAGAGAGACTTCCCGTTACGTTTGAAAGCCTATTTGACCACGAAGTAAAGGTTGGGAGTGTGAATAATGGCCTTACCCAAAATTGGCCGAGAACTGTTTGATCAAAAGTGGACCAGATCTTTAATGCACTTACTGGGTTGAAATTCGAAATAGCAGTCGTGAACAGTTTGTTAAGAAGTGCAGTTCGAACTCCACTTGGATAGCTGTCCATAAATGCAGGGCCATAGAACGATCGAGCCAATGTTGACGGTGTATTGGTTGATGTCTTCATAAGTATTCCAACGTCATATCTATTGAGTGAAACTTGACTAGCAACTGAAAGTTCACTTGTTGCGAACGACTGATACACAGCAATGCCAAGCTTCTTCCATTGATCGGAAATAAGTCGAGCTGTAGTTTTCTCAAGATTGGTTGGTCCAACTAATAGACGAACAGTTACTTGATTTCCGAGTGAATTGCGAAGTTGACCGTTTATAAGTTTAAAACCAGTTGAACCTGTGAGCATGTTCTGTGCGCACTCAAGACAGTCGCCAACCGTATTGCCCATTGAGGTTGGAACAAGACTCGTGGTTGTGTTCACCTGAGATGTAGTGGTCGAGCTTATCGTTGGTCCGGGCCCAGCTCCTCCGGGATATCCATTCTGCCCCTGCGTTAACAACATTGAAGTAGCTGGCGCGGGAGAGAAGGTCACTGAACCCCATAGCGAATTAAGTATTGGCTGACGCTGAATTGCAATGGAGAGAGCCTCGCGAACAGAAATATTTGTCGTAATAGCAGTGCGTGGTGCAAAAACTAACTCTGCAAGTTGATCTGAAGTTCCTATGTGACCAACGAGTTCTCTGTGAGCGCTGAGCGCCATTGAAGCAGCCTTCGTCACCTGAATTGAGTAGCTGGCGTAATTAGCTGTGCTCGAGTTCGGAAGATCAGTGGATGTCGTAATTATCACTCGACCAAATCTGTTCGGATTTAATTTCCACTTCTTATTCATTACTAGAACAATTCTCGTAGGTGATACCGAAGAAACGCTGTAAGGGCCAAGCGTTGGTCGAGTTAAAAGTGAGTTCAATGAACATCCGGTATTGAATCCTGCTGGGACAATGTCTCTAAATAAAGTTGTCCATGCGGCGTAGGGTGAAGAAAACACAGCCGTAACTGTTTTTCCTGCTGCATCTACTTCTAACGACTTGATGTCTCTATATCCGTCAGAGGTAATGCTCGGCAGTTTCTTTGCGTACGACCACCACGTGACTAGGTCGTAACCGTTGAATACTTCCCCGTTAGACCACGTGTATCCCTGTGCGATTGTGTACACCACGGTTTCAGGAGAGAGAGAAGTTAGTTCGGCAGATGAAATTGGTCCGCCGGCACCAACAGAAATATTTGCGGTGGACGTTAAGAACGCAGATGGCTGAATTAAGTCAAGTACAGCTCGAGAAGTTGCATTTGATCCGGCGTCTAGATAGCCACAACCATTAAGTGGACCTGGCAATGAAACAGTTAGGGTGCTTGAATTCTCATTAGAAGTAATGATGGGCTTCTTCGCAGCTGAAGCAATACTCATAGGGGTCAGGACAAGCACTAAAGCAATGCATGTAGCGAATGCCCTAGGAATTGACCCTCGTAGGATCATGGCGACTACTGCAAGCGTAGGTCGAGTGTCAGCGTGGCAAATGTAAATACCAACGCGACAGCAATGGTGATGCGGTCTAGGTTTCGTTCAACAACTGTGGATCCAGCTGCTGCAGCACCAACAGAGCCACCCATCAAGTCAGAGATGCCGCCACCTCGTCCTGAGTGCAGGAGAACAAGAAAAATTAGTGCAACTGCTGAAATTGCTTCAATTGCGACGATTAACCATGTCAACATAAAAACCTCCGTATTAGCGTTTTCCAGCGTAGCAGTCGTTGCACGCTTGGATAATTGCCATAAAGGATTCAGCTTTAAGGCTGGCGCCGCCAACTAAAAACCCATCCACACCAGTTTCACGGATAAGGGCTTCGGCATTTTCTGCATTAACTGAGCCTCCATACAGAATTCTTGATTCATTAAGTCCGAGGTTCTTCAGTGTTTCATGAATCAAGGAAGTCATCTCAGCTACTTGCTCACTAGAAGCAGTCAGCCCTGTTCCAATTGCCCAAATTGGTTCATAGGCAATGGTTACATTCTCACGATGCTTTGGATCAATTTTGCCAAGTGCATTTTGAATTTGTTCTTTTACATACAAGTCCTGCTCGCCAGTTTCTCGAATGTCGAGAGGTTCGCCTACGCAAAGAACAGCATTCATCCCAGATTTAACAACCGCAAGAAGTGTTTGCTCAACGATTGAGTCTTTCTGTCCGTACATTGAACGACGTTCAGAGTGACCCACAAGGACCCATTTGACGTTTAGTCGCTTAAGCATTGGTGCGCTTATTTCCCCAGTGTGAGCACCATTGTCATTCGCATTTACATTCTGAGCACAAACTTCCATTGGGATTCGTTCAGAGTCAATGATTGATGTGACGCTACGAATATCAACAAATGGAGGCGCCACAACAATTTCGACATTTTCCATTGGCTTGTTTTTAAGCATCACTGCGAACTGTTGGCTCAAGTGAACTGCCTCGACGTAATCGAGGTTCATCTTCCAGTTACCGATGACGAGTGGCTTAGAAGTCATTACTTACTGCTTTCACGAAGTGCTTTAAGGCCAGGCAGATCACCTAGCTCAACAAACTCTAGTGAAGCCCCACCGCCAGTTGAAACAAAACTCACCTGATCTTCAAGTCCGAACATCTGAATTGCAGAGACTGAGTCACCCCCGCCAATCACCGAAACCGCAGATGACCTTGCAACAGCACGGGCGACTGCTTCGGTGCCGGCGCTAAAGCGTTCATCTTCAAAAACGCCCATTGGGCCATTCCACAAGATTGTTCCAGCAGAGCTAATAACTTTCTCAAAGTCCTTGATTGCCTTGTCACCAATATCAAGTCCGACAAAGTCTTCGGGAATATTTGCGCCAAAGTAAATAGGTGTGTCGACGCCGCCCTTAGACCCAAATGGTGAGCCTGAAGCAAGTCCTGTTGAGTCCTGTGGGATAAGTACTTTCCCACCATCCATCAACGAAGTGCATTCCTCTACGAAAGATTCATTAAACAGAGAACTACCAATTGAACGACCTTGCGTTACCTCAAAAGTGAATGCCATGCCACCACCAATGATCACAGTGTCGGCTTTTTCACTTAAGACCTGAACTATTCCAAGTTTGTCGGCAACTTTTGCTCCACCAACGATTGAAACAAACGGACGAACTGGGTTTTCTAAGAGGCTCGAAAGCGTTGCAACTTCTTTTTGTAGATTCGGACCAGCTGCACTAGGGATCAGAACAGGTGGCCACATGATTGATGCGTGCTCGCGATGTGATGCGCTGAACGCTTCATTGATGAAGTAGTCAAAACCAGCCACTAGCTGTTCACCAAAAGTTCGATCGTTTGATTCTTCACCAGGGTTAAATCGAAGGTTTTCAAGTAATTCAACTTCTGGGCATAGCTCTGTCAGCCTTCTTCGCACTGGCTCGACACTGTACTTCTCGACAACCTGACCTTTTGGCCTTCCAAAGTGAGTACAAGCAACAACCGTGGCACCACGTTTTAATAAATCTTGAAACAGAGGCAAAGTTGCTTTGATTCGAAAATCATCGGCAACTTCGAGCCGACCATCAATTTCGTCTACCGGCGTGTTGAAGTCAACTCGAACGAGAACTTTCTTGCCTTGAAGGCTTCCCCAACTTATGTAAGAGGGCAGCAAATCTGTCATTGACTACTTGCCAATGTGAGTAGTGAGGTCAACAAGTCGATTTGAATAACCCCATTCATTGTCGTACCACCCAAATATTTTTACTAGTGACTTGTTGTCGTCAATCTTTTGCACCATTGTCATCTGTGAATCAAATGTGCATGATGCTGGTTGGCCAACAATGTCTGAAGAAACAATTGGATCTTCTGTGTAAACAAGAACACCCTTTAGCTCGCCATCAGCCGCCTTCTTAAACGCAGCGTTTATTTCATCTACAGATGTTGAGCGAACAATTGCGGTGAAGTCAGTTATTGAACCGTCAGGAATTGGGACTCGGAGTGAAGTTCCATCAAGTCTCCCCTTCATAGCTTCAAGAACCAAGCTTGTGGCGCGAGCGGCACCAGTAGATGAAGGAACAATATTGACTGCAGCTGCACGTGCACGTCGAAGATCACCATGTTGAAGATCCAGGAGGTTTTGATCGTTCGTGTAGGCGTGAATTGTTGTCATCAGACCAGTGTCAACGCCAAAGGCATCATCTAATACCTTCACCATTGGAACAAAGCAGTTGGTGGTGCACGACGCGTTGCTCACAATGAAGTGGCTATTTGCATCAAATGTTGAGTGGTTAACTCCAAAAACGAATGTTGCGTCAACATCAGTTCCTGGAGCTGAAATGATTACGCGCTTCGCACCAGCCTTTAGGTGAGCAGCGGCCTTCTCTCGAGTAGTGAATAAGCCTGTTGATTCGATAACAACATCAATCTTCAGCTCTGCCCATGGAAGATTTTCTGGATTGCGCTCGGCAAGAACCTTGATTGTCTTGTTTCCAACTTTGATTCCTTCAGAACTGACTGAAACTGGAAGGTCAAGTCGACCTTGTGTGGAGTCGTACTTGAGCAAGTGAGCATTAGTTTCTGGAGGTGTTAGGTCGTTTACTGCAACAACTTCAATATTTGGATTGTTAAGTGATGCTCGAAGAAATCCACGACCAATTCGTCCGAATCCATTAATAGCTACGCGAGTTGTCACCTACATGCTCCTTATTACGAGGGGACTTCTAGTATCGCACCTCAGATTGATTCCATGGTGTTGGTATAGAGAATTAGTATCCATCAGGAAAAACGCATGCCTGACCAGACCTGTTTCTTAGCGAGCAATGTCGCGATGAAAGACGGAGTTCTCAATATTTAGACGTGTGCGAATTTCTTCGGCAATAGCAACTGATCGATGACGCCCACCAGTGCAACCTATGGCAATAGAAAGATACGACTTGCCTTCTTTGGCAAATTCAGGGATCTGCCATTCAAGCAGCGAAACAACATCCTTTAAGAAATGTTGCGCTGAATCTTGCTTAAGAACATACGAAGATACGGGTTCATCAAGTCCAGTTTGTGGTCGTAGTTCTTCCACCCAATGTGGGTTTGGCAGGAAACGACAGTCAAAGACAAGGTCAACGTCACGAGGTATTCCGTTTGAGTAACCAAATGAAACAAGTGAGATCCGCATTGTTCCGCCACCGGATGATTGCGTGAAGTGTTCAACAATCCGTGAACGAAGTTGGTTGGTGTTGATTGAGCCTGTATCAATTACTAAATCAGCGGCGTCTCTGATTGATTGCAAAAGTGTTCGTTCTCCAGTGATGGAGTCGGCCAGTGTTGGCGCTGGAAAAGGATGACGACGTCTATTGCCTTCAAATCTGCGAATTAAAACGTCGTCGGGCGCGTCGAGAAAGAGAATTTTTGCATTCTCGTGCATTTGTTGAAGTTCTTTTTCAACCGCTAGGAGTGCGTCAGGCTGAATTCGACCAGATCTTCCGACAATAAATGCAACACCGGCATAGTCAAGTGATCCAGAAGCTGCAAGTTCACCAACACGAGCGATTAATTCAAGAGGCAGATTGTCAATTACGAACCAACCGAGGTCTTCGAGTGCAGCCGAAACAGTAGAGCGTCCAGCACCCGACATTCCCGTAACTAGCAATACCTCACTCATCGTCTGGACTCCCCTTTTTGGGCTTTGGCAGGCCTGGTGCCTGTAAGTGATCGTAGATGCTGCGAGCTACCTCGCTAGGTAGCCAGGCCAGCGCATCTAGTTCTTCATATGTTGCATGCCTCAGGGCATCTAGGGACCCGAACTGTTCCATGAGTCGATCTCTTCTCGCTGGCCCAAGGCCATCAATCCCATCGAGCGTTGTTGAGACCATTGACTTTCCGCGCTTGGACCTATGAAAGGTAATTGCGAATCGGTGAGCCTCATCTCTAATTCGCTGTACGAGATACAGCGACTCTGAACCACGCTCAAGAACAACAGGCTCACTTGTTCCTGGGACATAAAGAAGTTCTTCACGTTTAGCTATCGCAACAAAGTTAACTCCAGTTGCTCCTGCAATTGAGGCTGCTTTTTCGGCTGAATGAAGCTGTCCAAGACCACCATCAATGATGATCAAATCAGCTCTTCTGAATTTTGAGGTCGATTGGTCTTCGTTCCAGTAGCCGAGTCTTCTTCTAACAACTTCTTCCATCGCACCAAAGTCGTCATTGCCAAGAATTTCTTTTACGTTGAAATGACGATATTCAGTTTTCTTAGGGAGACCATCTTCGAATACAACCATCGAACCAACATAATTAGTTCCTTGCAGGTGGCTCATGTCAAAGCACTCAATACGAAATGGTGGCTGTTCGAGACTAAGTGCACTACCAAGCTCCTGAAGAGCACGAGACCTGACGTTGTGATCACTTTGACGACGAAGTGAATCTCGGTTAATTACAGCTTCTGCATCGACAAGAGCAAGTTCAAGTACACGACGTCGCTTGCCTCGCTGTGGTGCAACAAGTTCGACATTCTTTATTCGCATGTCATTTAGGTATTCACCAAGCACTGTTGTCATTGCTTTGTCATTAGAAACAACTACACACTCAGGTACTGAATCTTTATCTGGGAATAACTCTGGAAATACGCTTTCAAGAATTTCTGCTTCAGATTCATCAAGCGATTTGTCAATCAAGTGAACAGTTCGACCAATAATTCGTCCGAAACGAATTCGAAATCTAACGACCGCTGCTCGACCACCATCGGTGCTCACAGCGATTACATCAATATTTGAGTAGTCATCGAGAACAACACTTTGATCACTCGCGGCACGTTCCAAAGCCGCAAGTCCGTCACGAGCAAGTCCAGCTGCCTCATAATGCTTCTGCTTTGATGCCTTTTCCATTCGGCCTTGCAACAAAGTTCGAAGTTGACGAACGTCGCCTTCGAAGAATCGAGACCATGACTGAACAATCTCTCTATATCCATCTGGCTCTATTGCTTTCACACAGGGGCCAGAGCACTTACCTATGTCGTAGAGAAGACACGGCCTACCAATTTTTTCTTGGTAGTTGAATTTATGTTTTGTACAAGAACGCAGAGGAAATGCTTGAAGTAACTCGTCGATAGTTCTTCGAAGTGCTCGAACATCGACAAAGGGACCGAAGTACCTCACCCCTTTTATGTGTTTTCCACGTGTGATGTAAGGAGCGGGAAAATCGGTCCTCATATCAATGGCAACGTAAGGAAAGCTCTTGTCGTCCTTAAGGCGCATGTTGTAGCGAGGCTGGTTTTCTTTGATCAGCTCATTTTCTAGGATCAAAGCATCGAGCTCACTCGGAGTAACAATCCAGTCAACCCCAACAGCCTCGTTCATGAGAGCTTGAGTTTTTATTGATAATGCATTTGTCTTTTGAAAGTAACTTGAAAGTCTCTGAGTAAGCGATCTGGCTTTTCCTACATAGATGACAGTGCCGGCTTCATTACGAAATAAATAGCAGCCACTTTGTCGTGGAATGCCCGAGGGCTTTTCAAATGTCACGAACTAGCCTGGCCATGAGCCAATACCTCCCGCAAAACAGTGCCTGTTGCGGTTTTCAATTTTGCAATCTTCTCGGGGGTTCCCTCACCGACAATGAGACCTCCACGTCGACCACCTTCAGGCCCTAGATCAATCACCCAGTCGGCGGTTTTAATTACGTCCAGGTTGTGCTCAATGGTTATAACTGTGTTTCCTGCGTCAACAAGTCGGTGTAGCACCGTGAGAAGACGATTGACGTCCTCAAAGTGAAGACCGGTAGTTGGTTCGTCAAGTACATACAGAGTGTGGCCAGTTGGGCGACGAGCAAGTTCTGTTGCGAGTTTGACGCGCTGTGCTTCACCACCAGAAAGAGTTGGAGCACTTTGACCAAGTCGAACATATCCAAGTCCAACATCATTGAGACTTTGAATTATTCGAAGAATCGCCGGTTGACGATCAAAGAACTCGAGTGCCTCTGAGATTGGCATATTGAGAACATCTGCAATTGATTTGCCTCGATAAAGAATCTCGAGTGTTTCACGGTTGTATCTGGCCCCATCGCACACTTCACAGTTGACGTAAACGTCGGGAAGAAAGAACATCTCAATCTTGATTGTTCCGTCACCTGCACACGTTTCGCAGCGACCGCCCTTAACGTTGAATGAGAATCTGCCTTGCTGGTATCCACGAACCTTTGATTCCTGAGTTTCAGCAAATAACTTTCTGATCTTGTCAAAGACGCCGGTATATGTAGCTGCGTTTGAGCGAGGTGTTCGTCCAATCGGTTGCTGATCTACTGCAACGACTTTGTCAATATTGCTAACCCCTGTAATTGAGTCGTGCTCGAGAACAATTGTCTTTGCACGGTTGATCTGACGTTCAAGAGAACTCAAAAGAATGTGATTTATTAGCGTTGATTTTCCAGATCCTGATACACCCGTGATTGCGACAAAGTCACCTAGAGGAATATCAACAGAAACGTTCTGAAGATTGTTGGCACGAGCACCCTTAATAGTCAGTTTCTTTCCATCACCTTTACGACGGGTGGTCGGAACAGGGATGAATTTCTTTCCTGAGAGGTACTGTCCTGTAATTGATTTGTCGTTCTTTAAAATCTCAGCGTACGAGCCTGAGTGAACTACTTCCCCTCCAAATTCACCAGCTCCCGGTCCAATGTCGACCACGTAATCAGCACTTCTGATTGTTTCTTCATCATGTTCAACAACAATCACCGAGTTACCAAGGTCTCGCAGTCGTTCGAGAGTCGAAATGAGACGTTTGTTGTCTCGCTGGTGAAGCCCAATAGAAGGTTCATCGAGAACATAAAGCACTCCTACGAGGTGACTACCAATTTGGCTGGCCAGCCGAATGCGCTGTGCTTCACCACCGGACAGTGTTGCTGATGCGCGGCTCAAAGTTAAATAGTCAAGACCTACGTCTAACAAGAACGTAAGGCGTTCAAGAATCTCTTTGATAATGAGTCTGGCGATCGACTCTTCTCGTTTAGTTAGCTTCAACTTCTTGAAGAATTCAATTGCTTCATCAATTGTCATGAAGTTCACGTCAGCAATGCTCTTTGCTTGAATCTTTACTGCGAGAACTTCTGGTTTAAGACGCTGACCCACACACGTCGTGCACTCCACTTCTCGCATGTACTGCTCTGCCTGCTCACGAGACCAGTCGCCGTCAGCATCGTTTCGTTTACGTTCAAGCCACTCAACAATTCCGTTGTAAGTCGTTTCGTACGTTTTAACTTTGCCGTATCTATTTCGGTACTTAACAGGAACAGTTTTTTTGTCAACTCCGTAGAGAACTAGTTTTTTATCTTTAGGTCGAAGTTTCTTCCAAGGAGTATCAACATCGAATTCTCCTAAGTCTGCAATTCCGCCAATTAATCGCTCGAAGTACTTAAACCTTGCTCCACCCCAAGGAGCGAGTGCTCCATCAGCTAATGAAAGAGATTCATCAGGGACCACAAGCTCAGGATCAACTTCAAATCTTGTTCCGAGTCCAGTGCAGACTGGGCACGCACCGTAGGGTGAGTTGAACGAGAAGTCTCTTGGGACTAACTCAGTGAAACTAATGCCGCAATCGCTACAAGCCATCTTCTCTGAGAACTGAACCAGTTCATTGGTGTCTGTAAAGAAGACTGAAACAATTCCCTTCGTGAGTTTTAGGGCTGCTTCAACAGACTCCGTAAGTCGCTGACGATTGCTTGACTTAACTGTCAGACGGTCTAGAACAACTTCAATGGTGTGCTTTTCATGCCTCTTTAGCGTTAGTGACTCACGCTCACTTAGCTCAATAACTTTTCCGTCAACACGGGCACGAGAAAAGCCTTGTGTGACGAGTTCACTCAACAACGTGCTGTATTCACCCTTGCGACCTTTTACAACTGTTGCGAGAACTAAGAACTTGGCGCCCTCTTCGCTCTCAAGAACTTGATCAACAATTTGTTGAGGCGTTTGGCGAGAAACTAACTTGCCGCACTCAGGGCAATGTGGAATACCAATTCGAGCAAACAGCAGACGAAGGTAATCATGTACTTCAGTAATTGTTCCAACTGTTGATCGAGGGTTTCTCGACGCAGTTTTTTGATCAATAGAAATTGCTGGTGAAAGACCTTCAATAAATTCAACATCAGGCTTTTCCATTTGACCTAAGAACTGTCGGGCATAGGCGGAAAGACTCTCCACATATCGGCGCTGACCCTCTGCGTAGATAGTGTCGAACGCTAGTGATGACTTACCTGAGCCAGATAATCCAGTAAAAATGATGAGCTTGTCACGAGGTATCTCTAATGAGACATTTTTCAGGTTATGTACGCGAGCACCCTGCACTCGGATTGACTGAGTCATAGCGAAAATCTAATGGTTAATTGTCTTCGGCAACGACGTCCGGGGTTCCAGCAATTCCTTGGCGCTGAAGAGTGACCAAATAGTCACGAAGTGACGCGGCTTCTTCGAATCGAAGCTCCTTCGCCGCTTGAAGCATTGCGTCCTCAACTCTGGCGATTTCAAGGTTGTAGTCGTCAGGCAGATGGCCCTCAAGAGACGAGATTCCATGGCTCTTGTTCTTTGGCTCAGGCGCTGATTCACTTCTGAGCCGACCAAGAATGTCTGCAACATTCTTGGTAACGGTCTGAGGCGTGATGCCTCTTTCTTCGTTATATGCAATTTGTGCGATGCGACGTCGTTCAGTGGTTGTAATGGCACTTCTCATTGAATCAGTAATACGGTCCGCATAGAGAATCGCTTCTCCATTTGCGTTACGTGCAGCACGTCCAATTGTCTGAATAAGCGCACTTCTTGAGCGAAGGAATCCTTCTTTGTCCGCGTCAAGAATTGCAACGAGTGAAACTTCAGGTAGGTCAAGGCCTTCACGAAGCAAGTTGATTCCGACCAAGATGTCAAACTCACCGAGTCTTAGTGAACGAAGTATCTCAATTCTTTGAATGGTGTCAATATCACTATGGAGATACTGAACGCGGTAACCCGCTTTGGTCAGAAAGTTTGTGAGATCTTCTGACATTCGCTTCGTCAAGGTTGTGATGAGTGCTCGCTCATTGCGCTCGATCACTGCATCGAGACGTATGCGAAGATCATCAATCTGATTTTTCGTAGGAACAACAGTGATGATTGGATCGAGAAGACCAGTAGGTCGAATAACTTGTTCAGCAATCTGATCACTGTGCTCTATCTCGTAGGGACCAGGTGTGGCCGAAACAAAAACCATTTGCGGAACAATGTTCATGAATTCATCAAAGTTGAGAGGTCTGTTATCCATCGCACTTGGAAGTCTGAATCCATGTTCGACCAATGTTTCTTTTCTTGATCTGTCTCCTGCGTACTGACCACGAATTTGTGGAACCGCAACGTGTGATTCATCAATGACAACGAGCATGTCGTCTGGAAAATAATCCAGCAACGTAAATGGACGTTCTCCTGGCTTTCTTCCATCTAGATGCGCCGAATAGTTTTCAATTCCCGCACAAATGCCTGTCTGTTCCAACATTTCTAAATCGTGCTCAGTTCGAGATCTAAGCCGCTGCATCTCTAGAAGTTTTCCTTCTCTTTCAAACTTTGCGAGTTGGATCTGTAACTCATCTTCAATAAGTCGACAAGCGCTGTTAAGTGTTTCCGAGCTCGTTGCGTAATGCGATGCTGCGAACAATGTGAATTCTCTAACTTTGCCACGCTGTTCTTGAGTAACTGGGTTGAAGAAAGTGATCTCTTCAACTTCATCATCAAAGAAGGACACTCGAATTGCCTCGTTGCTATAGGCCGGTTGAATTTCAAGGGTGTCACCCTTCATGCGAAATAGACCACGCTCAAGTACAAGTTCATTGCGGTTGTACTGCATTTCAACTAAGCGACGCAGGAGTTCTCGCTGATCAAACTTCATTCCCACTTCAATTTGCAGCATTCGCTCACGGTATTCAAGTGGTGACCCAAGTCCGTAAATGCACGACACCGAAGCAACGACAATGGTGTCTCGATGCGTCAAGAGAGAAGAAGTCGCCGCGTGACGAAGTCGATCAATCTCTTCGTTAATAGAACTGTCCTTCTCAATGAAGGTGTCTGTGCGAGGAATATACGCTTCAGGTTGGTAATAGTCATAGTAAGAAACAAAGAATTCGACTCGATTTTGAGGAAGCATCTCTTTAAGTTCTGACGCCAACTGTGCGGCAAGAGATTTGTTAGGTTCAAGAATTAATGTTGGGCGCTGTACTTGCTCAACGAGCCATGCAATTGTTGCGGTCTTTCCACTGCCAGTAATTCCTTCAAGGGTCTGGTAGCGAAGTCCATCATTGATTCCGCTAGTAAGTGTCGCAATTGCAGTGGGCTGGTCACCAGAAGGCTGAAATGGTGATTCAACTAGGAACTTATCCACTCAGGAGTCCCTCACTTATGAGAGCTTCGTTGAGGCAATTTTCTAGATCCTGAACAGTTCCTTCGTTCCAAATAACACGATTAACTAGCGAACTTCTGACTTCGTTTGATATCTGACTATCTATTCGAGCCTGCGCATCTACATCGGAAAAGCCTCGATGTTCAATAAGACGTTGTTTTGCAATCTCAGGAGATGCAAGAACCGCCCAGGCTGAATCAAGCGAGAAGATTTGACGATGCTCAGCGCGAAATAGAGGAAGAGCAACAAAAGCGGCTTTTGATTTGCAAGCCTCAAGTTGTCGAATAATTTCAATTCCAATAGCCGGATGGGTTATTGAATTAAGTCGATCTCTGGCTGATGAATCACTAAAAACAATTTTTGCAAGGTATTCACGATCAAGAGTTCGGTCACTTTTAAGAATTGAAGTTCCAAATGCATCAATTAGTGCGCTCCAAGCAGCCTGGTCAGGCTCGACAATTTGGTGTGCAACATCATCAGCGTCAATGACGTCAAAGCCTTGCTTCACAAGGAATTCACAAGCTGCGGACTTCCCCGCACCAATTCCACCAGCCAGACCAATACGTTTCATATTCCTACGGTACTAAGAAATATTGAAGTTAAGGGCTACTTGACATTTACTGATGTATTTATTGGCTAATGTCTAGAAGACCTGAGGGGGGAAAAGTGCTTCGATATTTGTTGCAAAGACTTGTAACGCTGATTGCAATTCTTTTTGTGGTCTCAATTGGAAGTTTTTATCTGATTCATCTTCTTCCTGGTGATCCAGCTGTCTTCATTCTCGGACTTAATTACAGTCCAGTCACAAAGGCGCTACTAGACCAACAGCTTGGGCTTAATCAGCCAATGTATCTTCAATACTTCACTTGGATTGGTCACGTATTACACGGAAATCTTGGTACGTCGTTTATTTCCCACGAAACTGTTATGTCGTCAATTAAGCGCACATTTCCAATCGAACTTGAACTGATTATCATCAGCCAAATCATGGCTTTTGGTGCAGCCATCCCTCTTGCAATGAGGTCCGCTCGTAAGCCTGACAGCACACTTGATCGAGCACTTAGCGCAGGAAGCTTCATCCTGCTTTCGGTTCCTACGTTCATTTTGATCGTTCTTCTAGTTCTAGTTGTATCAGTCAAACTTGGAATCCCAAATACTGGGCCTTCTACGTATGTTCCGTTCTTCCAAAATCCTGGAATGAACCTTTTGAGTATGACGTTGCCGGCGATAACTATGGCAAGTGGTAGTTTTGTGCTGTATTTCCGAGTCCTTCGAAGCGACATGACCGGAATTCTTCAAGAAGAGTTCATCACTATGGCACGATCAAAGGGAATCAGCCAAAGAAGAATTATGTGGCGCCACGCCTTTCGCCCAGCCTCAGTTTCATTGCTAGGAAGTGCTGGAGTAAATATTGGTGGTCTTTTGGCTAGTGGATTCATTATTCAGTACTTGTTAGCCATCCCGGGGCTTGGATTCTCATTAATCGCCGGAATTCAAACTTCTGACTATCTATTAGTACAAGGAATTGTGCTTTTTGTATCCGCTGGAGTAATTCTGGTCAACTTCTTCTTTGACTTAGTTATTTTCTTTGTAGACCCGAGGATCGCCCGTGACTAATCAATCATCAATTAATAAAGTCCTTTCAAAATTTGGGCGCAAAGCTGAGGGTGATTCCTCACTTATGAAGCCTGAAAAGAAAGAGCCGCTTGGCACTACGTTCTGGCTTTGCGTTGGCTGGATTTGCTTGAACATCTTTCTAGCAATAGTTGCTGGATTCTTACCGCTCATTGACCCAATTGCGCAGAACTACGACGCAATCAACTCAGGCCCTGGCCTACATCACCTGTTGGGGACAGACGACATTGGTCGAGACATTTTCTCTCGCGTGATCTATGGCGCAAGAATTTCAATTGCTGTCAGCTTTGGAGCAATGGCAATCGCATTTGGCCTTGGTGCTCCAACAGCAATGCTTGCTGCACTTCGTCGTGGAAGATTCGACAAGGCATTGACAACAGTTATGTATTCATTGTTGGCATTCCCTGCAATTATCGCCACCATTTCAGTGCTGTCATTCTGGGTTCCAAGAAACCTCTTTAAGGTGATTCTGGTTATTGGTATTGCTTCAACTCCACTTGTTTATCGTGTAATTCGTACAGCCTCACTAGCCGTAGCGAACAAAGACTATGTAATTGCTGCAAAAGTTCAGGGTGCAACCGACCGCAGAATCCTGATTCGAGAAATCCTTCCTAACATCACTCCAATTCTTCTTTCATTCCTACTAATTGGAATTGCAAGTGTTGTTGCGATTGAAGGAGCTTTGGCCTTCCTTGGTCTTTCAATCTCACCACCAACTCCTTCATGGGGAAACATGATCAATGAATCACGAACAGTGATGTCAAGCAATCCATGGCTAGTAATTTTCCCATCGCTCGCCCTTTGCTTGTTTATTTTGTCGTTGAACTTCATTGGTGACCGACTTCGAAACCACTTTGATGTATCTGAGGTAAAAATATGAGCCAAGAACTACTGGTTGTTAATAACCTTCACACAACATTCACTACAGCGGGTGGAGATCTACCAGCTGTTGACGGTGTCTCGTTCACGCTCGGTACTAATGAGACTTTGGGAATTGTTGGTGAGTCTGGTTCAGGAAAAACTGTGCTTGCTCGTACCATCATGGGACTTCAAGCTCGCAGAAATGCATCTGTAACCGGTTCAGTAACCATCAATGGAACTGAAGTAATCGGAACGACAGAAGAAGAGAAGCGACAAATCTGGGGTACCGAAGTTTCAATGATCTTCCAGGACCCAATGACATCACTGAACCCTGTGATGCGAATTGGAAAGCAAGTTGACGAAACACTTCGTTTGCGACTTGGAATGTCAAAAGAAGATGCCAAGAAGCGTGCGATTGAACTTCTTGAGATGGTGGGAATTCCTTCACCAGAAGAGCGCTACAACGTTTTTCCAGCAGAACTCTCAGGTGGAATGCGCCAGCGTGTTGTTATTGCGATTGCACTCGCCTGCTCCCCGAAGCTTGTTCTCGCTGACGAACCAACAACAGGACTCGATGTAACAATTCAGGCTCAGATTTTGAACCTCCTTGACGAACTTAAGGACAAGCTCAAGATGTCTGTTGTACTAATTACTCACGACCTTGGCGTTGTGGCTACTCGTACATCTCGAATAATTGTTATGTACGCAGGACGAATTGTTGAAATGGGAACTACTCAGGAGATTTTCAAAGATCACCGCATGCCTTACACCCGTGCGTTGCTCGAAAGTGCTCCTAAAGTTTCAAACCCATCACACACTCGTCTCGTCACAATTGCTGGTCGCCCACCAAACCTCCTGGCACTAGAAAAGGGCTGTGCATTCGCACCTCGTTGCTCTTACGCAACAGACAAGTGCCGCAATGAGCGTCCAGTTCTAGAGTCCACTGGGAACAATGGACACATGTTTGCTTGCTGGAATCCTCTTACAACTAGTCGTGGAGCAGTCTGATGGAAAACAAAACACCAGTTCTAAAGGTTCGTGACCTAGTCGTTAACTTTGGCAGTGGAAGCAGAACTGTAAGTGCTGTTGCCGGTGTGAGCTTCGACGTTTACGAAGGTGAAACACTCGGAATTGTTGGAGAGTCAGGTTGCGGAAAATCAACAACTGGTAAGGCTCTCATGCGCATCATTGAAGCCACCAGTGGAACAGTTGAAGTTGAGGGTGTAAATATCTCAACTATGAGCAAGAAGGTGCTGCGTAAAGCTCGCACCAACATGCAAATGATATTCCAGGACCCAATCAGCTCACTCAACCCACGTCGTCGAATCAAAGACATCGTTGCTGAGCCACTCGATTGTTGGGAGCCAAACCGCCCTGACCGTGAACAGATTGTTGTTGACCTTCTCAACAAGGTTGGAATTGACCCAGAGGTGTACGGAAACCGTTACGCACGTCAATTCTCAGGTGGACAGTGCCAGCGAATTTCTATTGCTCGTTCACTAGCCATGCGTCCAAAGATTCTGATTTGTGACGAAATGGTTTCCGCACTTGACGTTTCTGTGCAGGCTCAGATCCTTAACCTTCTTGAGGACTTAAAGGCTGAATACGGACTCACTCTTTTGTTCATTGCTCACGACCTCGCTGTTGTGAAGAACGTAAGTGACCGTGTTGCAGTTATGTATCTTGGAAAAGTATGCGAAATTGGTCCGTCAGATCAGCTCTACGCTGAGCCTGCTCACCCGTACACAAAGTTCCTCCTTGGTGCAGCCCTTGAAGCCGACCCTGACTCGCCTATCCATAATGAAGTTCTAACTGGTGAACCACCAAGTCCTATGAACCCACCAAGTGGATGTCGTTTCCGTACTCGTTGTCCTAATGCAACTCAGAAGTGTGCCGACGAAATTCCACTTCCACAGAACATTGGCCCGGGACACGAAGTCGCTTGCCACTACCCACTGACAATTACACGTAAGTAGAAACAGTCAGTTTCATAGGCTAAGGCAGATGGTTGCTGACGCAAAGAATTTAACGATAGTTTTTGCTGATCCACAACTGAGGAGCTCACATGCCAGATGTACAAAACGACGTACGCATTGATCCAAGACTTAAAGCAATTCTCTCATTTATGCCAAATCTTGGAGCAACTGATGTTTCGAGTCGGCAACAGATTCTTGACGAACTTGCAACTAGAGAGGCCAATGAGTCAGCAAGTGCATATCAGCAGATCGTTGATTTAATGGACAGCGAAGAGATTGCACCATCTAAGGGACTAATAATACGAACTGAGCAAATTATTTCTCAGCCTGATGGCAATACCATCAACCTTCAAATCATTCGCCCTGACAATAATGATGTCCTTCCCTGCATCTATTACATCCACGGTGGCGGCATGGCGTACCAGTCAGCTTTCGATGGTAATTACCGAGCCTGGGGAAAGATTCTCGCGTCAAGAAATGTCGCTGTTATAATGGTCGACTTTAGAAATGCACTTCAAGCTTCTTCATCTGAAGGTGTTGCTCCTTTTCCTGCAGGACTAAATGACTGTGTATCAGGACTTAAGTGGACATCGCAGAACGCTGCCTCACTACACATTGATGCCACAAAGATTGTGGTTGCTGGAGAAAGTGGTGGCGGAAATCTCACCCTTGCAACTGGTCTTTCTCTTAAAAAAGAAGGGCAACTTGATTTAATTAAGGGTCTCTACGCACTCTGTCCATACATTGTTGGATACGGCTCAGAAGACAAGTACCCATCTCGTATCGAAAACAGCGGAATATTCATTCACACAAATGACAACCGAGGGATTCATGGCTATGGAATTTCTGAATTCGAAAATAAGAATCCATTAGCTTGGCCAGCGTTCGCTTCGATTGAAGATGTCACCGGATTCCCTCCAACTGTAATTAGCGTCAACGAATGTGATCCACTAAGAGATGAAGGCATTGGCTTCTATCGTCTTCTTTTATCTGCTGGAGTGAGTGCAAGGGCTCGAATGATTCTTGGGACAATGCACGCAACAGAGGTAATTCCTATTGCATGTCCTGAAGTCACCCATGACGCTGCTGATCACTTAGCTAACTTCGCCAAGTCTTAGCTCTCAGGTTTAAAAGAAACGGTCGAACTCTCAGGATTATCAAAATCTAGATTGACAACAAAAGGTTCTTCATCGAGATTTTTCTCTTTGTTTTCTACAACAATCTGTACGTCATCATCTTTTGGGCCGTAAATAGCATTAGCCATTCCAAGCATCGCTTGTCCGAGAACTTGACCTGACTTTGTGTTTGCAGCCCGCTTCAAGACAGAGGGATTCACATCAACTTCAGACGCTTCGTCTGTTGCCACCAGCCACTCAATCCACTGCTCGTCACTCCAGTCATTTGGGTCGGCAGGTGGGTTTGTGGTGTCCATTTCGAATCAGAGTATCAGTCAGCAATGAAGGGGCTCTAAAAACGAAAATAGCCCGTTCTCACGGCCTAATGGCATAGAGAACGGGCTATTTTAAGTAAAACTATTCAGCGCTTGGTGCCTCTTCAGCAACTGCTTCTACGGCAACTTCAGCAGCGACAGCAGCTTCTGGAGCCTTTGTCACTTCAGTTGCGTATTCAGCCCATGCGGCTTGAGCTTCAGTTTCAGGTGTGAATTCACCGTACTCAACGCCACCAATGTAGTTACCTTCAGTGTCATAAGCGTGTGAACCGAATGCCTCACGGTATTCAGCTGAAACTTCTCCACCATCAGCTGCCTGCTTCACAGAAAGACTGATACGACGCTTTGCGGTGTCGAGTTCAATGATCTTCACCCATAGCTCTTCTCCAGCAACAACAACCTGGTCAGGTG
>CAIJWX010000019.1:0-5295 GCA_903824535.1 uncultured Actinomycetes bacterium
GACTTCCCTCATTTTCATGGGATTACAGCCGAATTGCCCTAAATAAGTATTCCACAGTTGGTGCGGCTGGAGGGATTCGAACCCCCGACCCTCGGTTCCGTAGACCGATGCTCTAATCCGCTGAGCTACAGCCGCATTGTTGTTGACACAGAATTCACATAATTCATAAGGGATTTAGAAACAATCATAACAGAAACTCAGAATCGGGGTTTCATGGAAGTTCATGTGTGTTTGTCGGTATAAGTGTTGTAATAAGTGTTGCGACCTTCTGAACACTGTTTTAATTCCTAACCCAATCTGACAAGATCAATTTTTTAGGTCGAGCGGACTCCAGCCAGTGCCCGCAGAGAAGACGGCAGCTTCAGGCTTATGCCAATTATCTATATCGCCTAACTTGACGGAAAAAACCCCCGGCGAGAGCTCGGCAACAACGACAACGCCACCTCGCACAGAGGCATGCGATAGGAACTCTTGGTTCTTTTTCCTGAGTTCCGCCATGTTGCTAATCCATCTTGCGATGCCCTTTGCTTTACAGTGCGTCGCGCCATCTCGATCACCTTGAAGATCACCTATCCCTTTAACCTCGAGTGCCCACACAGTGTTATTAGGGCAGTGCACCAAATAGTCCGGATATGTAATGTGATCTTCTTCTATTAAAGCCATGTTTTGACCGTCAATTTTGGTGGATGCAATGTCAGGAACCAACATTGTGTACTCGAGGCCTAAGTATTTCTCATCACTTTTCCCATTCTTCCACCACCAGTTGACGGTACCAAGCTCAACCTGCTGTGCTAGAAACTCTTCAAAATTGCGCTCTGGGATTGAGCGACCTCGCCAAACCAAACCTGGCTCCAAGACGTTGCCCGCTGCAGAAAGCTCGTAGTCGTTGCTTGCCACGAGCTCGGTTTGTGGCACTTCCCAGTTATCTTTGGAGCGGCGCTTTCCACGAGCCTCTACGATTGCCGAGGAAAGTTCAGCTGCCATTGACGACTCACATGCCTCATCTATGGCACTAATAAAAATTCCTTGGTGACGCAATGCAAAATGTTGAATTTCATCGGTCGACCAGCTAGGACGATGCTTCTTAAACCAAAGAGTAATGACACGCTTGATACGAGAAAGACTCTGCGTACGAGAACGGTATTGTCCAATACTTGCTACCAGAAGCAGGTCATACAGTGCCTGAACCAACATGTCGTCAAGGTTCCCAGTGGCGTTGCCCCCAGTAAGGCTTCGCTCAACACCAGCATCTAGCTCACGAGTCGAAACTCGTGCATCAGTAGTTATCGTGACCGGGGTGGAAGTGAAGGGATCGTCGGGCAGCAACTCAGTCAAGGAGCCATCTAGAGCGGCATTGAGTGCAGGAGAGAGATTCTCGATCATTGGATAATGGAACTCTCGAGCTCGTGGCTGAAAAACAGAATGGAGGGCTAAGTTTTGTGCTGGATAATTAGGACCTCGAACCAACGTTCTGTCACGCACTTGTACATCTGGTTCATCAGTCCGTACGTTGACGTCAACACCTTCAAGGTCTGAGAATACATAAGCGACATTAAGAGCGTCATTGTCATAATGTTTTTGCTCAGGCGAACGAAGTATCCGTCCAAGTGTCTGGATTTGAAAAACTGGTGACTTCGGGTCACGAAACTGCACTAAAACCTGAGCTCGCGGGCAATCCCATCCAGTAGCTATAGCTTGCTTGAAAATTAGCGCACGATATGGACTTGAGTTCGCTGAAATTAACTCGAGCCCTTCGGAGTGTTCGCCAGAAAGCCATATTGCATAGGTCTGACCCTTGATCAAACCACGTTGTTCCAAGAACTCTTCAACCACCAATGCCCTGGCTGCAGCTTCATCACCATCGGGGTATTGAATTAAAAGTAGTGGCTTAACTGTTGAACCAGCAGCTGTATACGCAGCAGAAAGAGATTCAATCTTCTCCCAAGCAGCCCAAAGTACTTGAGCTGAAATAGATTCAGAAAGATGTGACTCTTGTACTTCTGAGAAATGATCATTTAGGATTACATTTTTCCGAATCATGCCTTCGGCTTCGACATCCTCGAATTTGACCCTTACATAGCGGTGGACGCCTTCTTCCACAAGATCTGGATCTGGTTTTACTGTCGGGGTTGCGGAAAGCTCAAGTTGAATAAATGGACGCATGCTTCGAACAGCCTGCATCAACTTATTTGTTTGTTCTCCTCCAAGGTTCGTATGGCTCTCGTCAATCACAGCAACCATGTCGAGACCCTTCGCAGTAGCTCGGGTTAATAATGTGAAAAAGTTTGCATTCTCACCTTCTGCCAACATTTTGTTAGCCCACTGTCCATCTTTTTCAGTCCGCAACTTCTCCCAGTTCACAACAAAAACCGAACCAGATGCTGGATCTTGGTACTTCACAATGTCATCTTGGCTATCAAGCAGGTGAACTTTAAGTGAAGTTCCTTTCAAGAGCGATGAGAGAGATTTTGCAGATTGCTTATGGAGGTTTCCTTTACCTGGCGAAAGCCAAAGGACTATAAATTTCCTTTCGCTCGGTTTGTCATACGCGGAAGCTAGCGCCGAGCCAACCATCAAAGTTTTTCCCGCGCCTGTTGGCGCTTTAAACACAATCAAACGGTCTTTGCTTTGATCGACAGTCATCAGCGCCGTTAGCGACGTTGAAAGTTTTTCAATTGCAATCGATTGGTAGCCAACTGGCTCTGGTGAACTCAAGAACCAACCTCCGTCACATCAAAAAGACCACGAGCAGGCGCAAGATTGCGGAGTTCTGCGAGCATTTCTGCGGGCAATGGTTCAACATCCCACTCTGGCCACAGTGAGGCAATCTCTGGCTCTATGCCTTGATTGTTCCACGTAAAAAGATAAGCCCTGCGTAGGTCGCCTTCTCGTACTTTTGCATTTGCAAGCGAGTGCAGCACCTTATGGTCCGCGTCTATCGTCGGGACCACAGCGATTGTCCGTCCGTTGCCGTAGAGAATAGATAGGTCGTCATTTATGCTCTCGACGTCAATGACCATTTCTCGCACCGACACGAGATCGACAGTGTGAGCTGCAACATCGGTACGCATGCGATCAGGGCTGCGGCGGCGTTTCATAAAAGAGGTCTTGTAGAACTTCAATGATCCTGGTAACGCTTCGTGAGTGCCATCGTCCCAGTTGCCAGATAAAACCGCTTTACATCTAGGGAGCGTCACCTCTCTACAAATGTTATTTTCATTGTTCGTAACAATGATGCAGCGGCGCGATCCATCATCGACACTATTCATGTTGGCTACGGCCTCTAGGGTCGTGCCTGAACCAGCAAAAAAGTCAAGGACTAATGCATCCTTCTTGGAGCAAATTCCAATCAGATATTCGATAAGGCTTACGGGTTTTGGGAATGGAAATGCCAATCCCATCTTCTTCAACTTGTTACCAGCCGTCTCAGTGGTTCCCATATTAAAAAGCACCGAGAGAACGTGGCTTTGACCCTCCGACCTTTGCTTGACATTATCGATAGCACCCGTGCTGGTGAGCTCAAAAATTGTTGACTGACCTTTTGTGTCGATAACAGGAGTTAAATCGAATTCGATAAAAGTTTTAAGTAGTCGAGCATTGGCCCACCCGCTTGAAACAACAACTTCATTAGTTAACTTTCCGTTTTTTACAATCGCATTTTTTGCGTAATGCGGCCAAGAGTCAGTTCGAGCTTTAATTGTGCCATCAGCAAATGATGCCGGAAACCCGACTGGAAGGGTGATTGAGGAAACTGGATTTTTGGGTCCATTTTTTACGACAGAATTTCTAATTTCTTCGTTATGGAGTTTGCTGTCCTCGTCTACATTCGGATCAATTAGCCCAGCGGTACGAAAAGATTCTTTGTTCCGTGAATAGACGTGAATGTACTCGTGGTTTATTTTAATTTGTGCCTGGTTGTCAAGATTTCCGTCAGAACGCCAAACCAATGTGCTTACCCAAGAATCTTCCCCAAATATTGAATCCATGAGCAAACGCAATCTACTGACTTCGTTGTCATCGATACTCACAAAGATCAACCCATCAGCCGATAGGAGGTTCGATGCGAGTCTTAATCTCTTGTCCATGAAAGAGAGCCATGCCGAGTGGCGCCATCGATTCTCTTTGTCTATGAGTTTGTCGTTATAAATAAACTCATTCCCTGTGTTGTACGGAGGGTCGATGTATATGACGTCAACAAGTTCTTTGTGTGTTGCCTGGAGGGTGTACAGGGCATGAAGATTGTCTCCTTCGATGAGTATGTGTGCTGACTGACCAGGAATCGCACCTTTTACATCGAGGCTTTTGACATGGCTGAAGACAGGGACTTCTTCTTCTAGTAACCGCTCAACATTTTCAGGCATCTCACGCCAATTAAGTCCAAGGGAAACGGCATTCTCAAGCTCCGCGATGCGTGCCTGCAACGCTTCAATCTCAAGGATTGACTTATCATCCATTGTCGTTTTCGCTTCTGGCATCTTCGCCATCTAGTGCTACTCCTTCACGTTGTTGCCTGAAACTTAAGGAAAAACCACTCCTAACAAAACTACTTCTGATTTGAAAGCACCATAGGCTCAATGTTGTGGCTATAAATTACTTCGGGTACGGCTCAAACATGAATCTCACACAAATGCATGAGAGATGCCCCAGTTCAATACTTCTCGGTGTTGGCGAATTGATTGGCTATAAATTCATAATTGGCCCCAGAGGTTACGCATCAATAGTTCAGGAACGGAATAAGACTGTTTACGGAGCAGTTTGGGAATTGACAGAGATCGATGTGACCACACTCGATTCTTACGAAGGGATGGCTCAACACTTATATCGTAAAGAAGTCATGACGATTAATCATGAAAATAGACCGATGCAGTGTTTAGTTTACATTGAGAACTCAGTTGGTCATCTCACATCAAGTGAAGCCTATAAAGACAGGATATTGAGTGGCGCAAGCAGCATAGAGCTGCCATTGACATATCAACAGGAAATTGAACACGAATTAACTCGCTAGCTCACTTGAATGCCCTAAACGGCAACACCTCTTTCTCTATAAAATTTAATTACAGAAATTTTTTCAAGTCGTTTTGGATCACGCTCGAAAATTGTTTGGTTCTTAAATACAGGTCTCCAATCATTTGCAGCTATTTGAACATCATTTTCAGCGAAGAATTGATAAGCCTCTCTAAGAGTTGTTAGTAATAAAATGTCTATCGGGTCTTCAGCAGAAACGGTGTCTGCGGCTTCTGCAAGCTCAACAAAAAACCTGTATTTAACTAGATAAAAACCTTCGTGCTGAGCACC
>CAIJWX010000020.1:0-2054 GCA_903824535.1 uncultured Actinomycetes bacterium
AGTCTTCAGATACACCACGTTCTGCGGATTTACATCGCGGAGTTTCAGCACGTACTTCGTTGGCTCCCAGAATCCGACTCGAGAGTCATTAAGGCCGCCAGTTACGTACATGTGTGGGTACACCCGGGCGCTGCCATCAGCGTTGGTTGCACTCACGTTGTCATACGGTGAATAGGACTTCATGACCTTGTAGGCAACTTCGTCAGTAATTGGGTTGCCCCACTCTTCCCATTCCCCAGCAGTCAGTGGGAGCGATTCATCAAGCATTGAGGTCAGCGCGTCCACGAAAGCAACGTCTGCCACAACCGCTTTGTAGAGCTCAGGGGCGAGGTTAACTACGCCGCCCATAAGAAGTCCACCTGCGGATCCACCCATGCCAGCAAGCTGATCTGGTGTTGTCCAGCCCTTGGCGATCAGGTCACGAGTAATGGCAACAAAGTCACTAAAGGTTGTCGGCTTTTGGTTCAGTTTTCCTTGTAGATAGAAATTGCGACCCATTTCACCACCGCCACGAATGTGTGCAATGGCGTAGATGACTCCACGGTCGAGCATTGAAAGGCGAGAAACCGAGAAGTATGGATCAATACAGACCTCGTAACTGCCGTAGCCGTAGAGCAGGAACGGTGATGGCTTCTTAGCTGTCATTGAACCATCAGGATGAATGTCTACGAGGTCACGTCTTGCAACGAGCGAAATAGGAAGACGCTGCCCATCGCTGGCGGTAGTCCATAGGCGAGTAGTGACGTAGTTCGATTCGTCGTAACCACCGAGAACTTTTTGCTGCTTACGAATAAAGCGTTCGCCAGTTTCTACATTGATGTCCGCAATATAGGCGGGGGTGACTAGAGACGTCACTGAAATGCGCACAAATGGCGTGTTGTATTCGCCACCACCACAATTAAGCGTGCTCGGCTTGGCGCCAGAATCAATGATTTCTGACCTCGCAAAGAAGTCATCACCAAAAGGGTCAGCACCTTCGAGCGCTTTAACAATACGTCCAACGCAGTAGCCATCTTCTCTAGTACTGATCGTGAAGAAGTTGGCAAAGGTATCAATGCCGTCGAGTCGGTTTCCAGGCTGGTGGGCAATGATCTCTCTCCAGCCATCTCCACCTACTGGACGTGCGAGACAGCGAAAGTCCACAGCATCTTCGTTGGTGACCTTTAACCACCAGGCGTTTCCATTTTTGTCAGTGAAGTGGTCAATGCTGTATTCAATACCATGGCGACGAGCTTCAATAAGCTGCAATTCTGCAGTTGGATTATCTGCTGGTAACGAGTAGCACTCAGTGGTCATTGAAGAACTGAGTGCGACAACAATAATTTTGTCGTCGCGAGATCTTCCAATGCCTACGTTGAACTGGAGATTGTCTTCTTGGAATACGAGAACATCTTGTGAGGCATCCGTTCCGAGTTTGTGTCGCCAAAGTTGGTAGGGGCGCCACGCATCATCAACGCGCGTATAAAAGAAATACTTCGAGTCAGTTGACCATGCGGAACCGTAGTGAACATCTTCGATGACATCATCTGGTGCGGTTTCTCCTACTAGAGAGCGGAATGTAACTCGGTGTCGTTCGTTACCTTCAAAGTCTGTTCCTACGGCTAGCCAGTTGTCATCGAAACTAATTGCGAGAACTCCGACGGAGAAGAAGTCGCTGTCACCAGCTTCAGCATTCATGTCAATAACAATCTCTTCACCTTCAATTGCGGTTTCTGGATCAATCGTTGGAGGGGTGTAGTCATCACTCGTTGCTTTTAGGCGACAAACTATTGGGTATTGGAGACCTTCGACGGTGCGGCTGTAGTGCCACCATGAACGCTTTCGCGAAGGGACTGAGTTGTCGGTTTCTTCGATACGACTTTTCATTTCTTGAAAGAGCTCTTCGGTGAGTGGCTCAAGATGCTTCAATTCTTCTTTTAGGAAGTCATTTTCATTTCGTAGGTGCGAAAGAACTTCTTCACTGCCTCGGTCCATGAGCCAGTAGTAGGGGTCAACTCTGGTGTCACCATGGTGGGTGAGAGAATGTGGGCGCTTAGGGACTGATGGTTTGTTCA
>CAIJWX010000021.1:0-5707 GCA_903824535.1 uncultured Actinomycetes bacterium
AGTAGCTTTCGGCGATGTCTTTTTGCCCAGACCAAACAACAGCCTTGCCCTCGTTGTGCACCGTCATCATTAACTGCGTGCACTTGGCGTTGGGGTATCCAAAAATTCTCTTAAAAATGACTTCAACAACCTTCATGGGCGTCACAGGGTCGTCCCACACCAGCACGTTCCAAGGTCGCATTGTCGAAACAGCATCATCAGTAAGTACCTGAGAACTGGTTGTTTCTACTCGCTGGGGTTTAACAGACGCCATGTATCTAGTGTCTCATGTCCCGGAACGAAATAAAAGAGAGATCTTTAGTCTGTTGAGGTGGCAACTACCGACGTCAGGATCCCTAAGGGCTTTAAAGAGCGCTTCAACGTCGCCATTCGAAACACCATTGGCCTCACCCAAGATCCAATTCCACCCTGCGAGGACGCAGCAACGTCATACATGGCACTAGACAGCGTGGCGAGGCTAGTGCACGGAGACCTCGCGTCAATGCTCGTTGGTGGACTTTCTAGCCTCTTCTTTCAAACACTGCACCCCTACGCCATGTCTGGTGTGGCACAGCACTCGAGGTATCAGAACGATCCACTTGGGCGAATGTTGCAAACTGCGAACTTCATTGGATTCACTACTTACGGCACGAAGGAGCTTGCGTACTCATCTATTGAGCGAGTTCTCGCAGTGCACGAAGCAGTACGCGGAACTGCTGACGATGGTGTTGCCTATTACGCGAATGACCCACACCTACTCCTCTGGGTGCACTGTGCAGAAATATCAATGTTCCTTGAGGGCTACCTTCAATTTGGTAGAAAGAAAATTTCAGATGCAGATCGTGACACCTACGTTCTAGAAATGGCCCAACTAGCAAAAGACCTCGGAATTCCAAACCCTCCCCTCACCTACGCCGAACTACGAGCAGCTCTTGAGACATTTAGACCAGAGCTTCGACTTATTCATGAAGGTGCCGTCGCGCGAGATTTCGTGGCGAATGAAATCATCAAGGATCGGTTCAAGAAAATAGGATTCTGGTTCTTTGTGCAGAGCTCATACGCACTTATGGAGCCATGGGCACGTGACCTGCTCGGAGTCCCAAGGCGAGTCAGGCTCAATAAATACTTCATCAAGCCATTGACGGTGTTGCTCTGTCGTGGATTGCGGATTTTTGTTCCGCCGTTTGAGCCGCCTAGGTCATAAGACCAAGGCCACCGTCGACAACGAGCACTTGGCCCGTCACGTACGGCGTACTTGCGAGCGACAAAATGACGTCAGCAACGTCACCAGGTGTTCCACTTCGCTTGAGTGGCGCCATTGCACTCACAGCGCCTCTGATGGCGTCCCAGTCAGCAGTCCATGGGGTATCAATGAGACCAGGGGCGACTGCATTTACTCGTACTTCTGGTCCAACCACTTTGGCAAGCAGCGCCGTCATGTGATTGAGCGCTGCTTTTGATGTGGCGTATGGAATAGAAGATCCCGTTTGGCGAACGCCAGCGATTGAAGAAACATTAACAATTGAACCTTTTGATTCCTTCAGCGCCGGCATAGCGCGAACCGAGATGTTCCATGTACCAAAAACATTTACTTCAAAAATGTCACGCCAAACATCAAGTGTCGCAGCGTTGATATCAGTGTGAGGAATGACTTTGGTGGCCCCAGCATTATTTATTAGAACATCAAGCCGTCCGTAACGTTCAAGCACCATTTCAATTATGCGCTCACAGTCATCATCATTTGAAATATCACCTTGAATGTAGAAGGAGCCGGGTGTTTTTTCAACCAATGCTTCTCCTGCACCAACGCTTCGCACTGAGTTAAAGATGACGTGGTCGCCAAGCGCTGCGAAACGAAGTGCTGTCTCTTCACCAATGCCACTTGTAGATCCAGTGATTAGAACAACGCGACTCATTATGAAGTTCTCGTAATTCTGTACGATCCGGTCCAGCGCTGACCGGGTTCAAGAATGATTAAGTCCTTCCCACTTCTAAGGGCGTCTGGTGGGCACGTCATTGGTTCAATTGCAACTGAGGTCCTACGTCTTCCAACTGGCAGTGAGTCACCCGTGAAGATTTGTAGGTACGGAAAATTCCGGTCCATGGAAACGTCAATGTTTGATCCCTTGGCATCCTTCAGTGAGACCGTGCACATTCCAGTGTCATCTCGATTGAGTTCGGCATACGTAACGTCAAGATCATGCCCATTGACAGACTTCGTTGTTCGAAAGTCGTAGTTGTTTCCAGCAACGGGAAGAATTTCACCGGTTGGAAGTTTGCGATCATTAACCGCAACGTACGCATTGGCAGGAACGGTTAGCTCTGCGCCTTCGATTGTTGGTGTTGTCACCGCAAAGTATGGGTGGTAACCAAGTCCGAATGGAATTGGAACTTCGTCAAGATTTTGCACTGTCGCTGTAGTGGTGAGTCCTTTTGGACCCAGGTGATAGTCCAGCGTCAATTTCGAAATGAATGGGTAATCAGGAAGTGGGTGAAGAACAAGTGACATGACGCAGCGATTTTGGTTCGCTACTTCAATTTCAAATGGGCGCCAGCGAGCAATTCCATGCTTGGCGGTGGCGTTGGCAACATCATCAACATTTGCGATTCCTGTGCGACCAGAGAAAGTCCATTCACCGTCGCCTATGCGGTTGGGCCATGGGTAGAGGACCTGGTTGCGACTGTGGTCAGGTATGTCCTCAGCAGCGAAACCCTCAACTACTGGAACCCCACCCTTCACGTAAATACGAAGCGTTGCACCGACTTCGGTGATTATTGCGCGCTGGTCACCATGGGCAATGGCGATCTGTTCTCCTGATGGAAGCATTAGCTATTTTTCCTTCTATTCACTGACATGTAACTTACGACAGTTAGCCTTAGAAATATGCGAATACTGATAACAAATGATGATGGAATAAATGCCCCTGGAATAGCTGCCCTAACCCGGGCAACTTCTAAGTGGATTGAGCGGTGCCCAGAAGGCGAAATTCGAGAGGCAATTATCGTTGCACCGGATAAGAATTACTCAGGAATGTCCTCTGCTGTAGGTGACGTTTTTGACCATCCATCGGTGAAGTACAAGAAGCAGATGATCGAGGGAGCTGACAACATTCAGGGCTATGCCCTTGACGCTCCCCCAGCGCTGTGCGCCATTCTTGGTGCGGTCGGAAGTTTTAATTTTCAGCCAGACCTAATTCTTTCTGGCATTAATGCCGGTGCCAACGTCGGAAGAAGCGTTCTGCACTCTGGAACAGTTGGTGCAATTCTCACCGGTGCGCAACTTGGACTCTCTGGACTTGCAGTATCTACTAATTGGGGCGAAAACGTTTCATACGAACCTGCAGCTGACATTGCAATAGAAGTTCTCGAAGTAATGCTTCAGGCACCGCAACGAACACTTATGAATCTCAATGTGCCTAACCTGCCAAGAAATGAGATCAAGGGCGTCAAGCGAGGACGAATCTCTACAGCAGGAATTGTGAAGTCTGCAAAATCTGGAACCGGTGGCCCACTCGACGACGAGGGAGAACTCAAACTTCGACTTGGAGCAGCTACACCAGAGATTGGTGACGTTAGCGATGAAGATGCTGACGAAGATGGTGCGTTGATTGCTGCTGGCTATGCGTCGCTCACACCACTTCGTGGGCCACATGAAGAAACTGACATGGGTCTAAGTGATTTAATGCACATGTCGCTCAGTGTTATTGAACGACACCTCAAGGAATCTAACTAGTCAGCTACAGGACGTCGTCGATTTTCTTTAACACGACTTCGAGCTTTCTTTTCATCAACACGACGAACTTTTGAACCCTTTGTAGGTTTTGTAGCGCGACGTGGCGCTTGGCGAGTGAGAGCGGTAGCAATCTTCTGTGAAAGCTGCTCAAGGGCCGCGGATTTATTCTGTGCTTGTGAGCGGTACCTGCTTGCGCTGGAGCGAACAACAGTTCCAACTTTTTCAATCAGTAGTGCCCTGTCAGACTCGCTCAGCACTTCAGATGTTTCAACATGGAACGAAACAACTACTCGAGTGAGCGATCTATTCGCGTGCTGCCCGCCAGGTCCCCCAGACGTTGTAACTCGTAGATCAATCTCGCTAAAGGGGATTACGAGCTTTGATCGAATGAATATTGAGCCGTCTGCATTTACGCGCGGCCCAGTCACGATTATTTACCTTCAGGAAAACGAACCATGGCGAGTTGACTACCAAGTGCCACGAGTTCGCCTCTTTCGTCAAACATTTCGCAACGTTCGTCTACAAGACCGTCAGCTATCACGACGCACCACTGACGAGCTTTCAGCCACTCGCCTACTGGCACGCGACGGACATAGGAACTGAGTTGCAGTGTTGGCACCCATCCAGAAGATCCAATCGCAAATGTTGCTGGTGGCATGGCGTCAGTTGCGAACAGCAAACTATGCGGTGACCACGAAGCATCGTCGTCGTCGAGTCGAAGCCACATCTTTAGCTCAGCCTTGTCGGAAATCTCACCATCACGCCATCCTGAGCTTGCGGGATCGAAACGCTGATCAACGACTTTTGCGATGTTTATTTCGTCACCACCAGTAGAGCGTCGGCAGTCTTCTAGTGGAGCAATGTCAAACACAGGTGTGTCGGCGTAACGCAGATGAGACTCTGCACCAAGTGTTCCAAGCGTCGCAATTGATTCATTCGTAATGACTCCCTCTTGAAGGAGCGTTACGTGAACAAAAGAGACACCTCGCCCAACTTTTCTAACGTCAGTGTGGAGCTCAGCTGGACCCGTACGAGGAGCTCCGATGTAATTTGTCGTAAGTGCGGTGACGTGTTGATGAGCTGATCCCTGCGCACTGGCAGCAGCTAATGCCGCGCTTCCAAGAACAGTCTGCAAGTACCCGCCGTTTGGTCTTCCGTCGGTAATTGTGTAGTAATCCGATAAAAGGGCACTAAATCTGCCGTCACCAAGGGGTTCAACAGCACAAGCATCACGTAGGGGTCGGATCGCATTCATCTGACAACCTTACGACAGCAACAACGTAGCCCTGTAGATTAGAGACCTAGGAAGAAGGAAAAATGCCGACGATTCAGCACTTTATTAATGGAAAGCACGTTGACGGAAGTGGCGATATTGCTGTCTTCAACCCTGCGACCGGAGAACAGTCCGGCAGCGCTCCAATTGCTGACGCCAAGTTGCTTGATGACGTTGTTACCCAGGCTCAAGAGACCGCAAAGACCTGGCGTAATTCTTCACTCTCAGTTCGAACAAACATACTTTTTACCTTCCGAGCGCTTCTTGTAAAGCACACTGATGAACTTGCCGCAATTATTACTGCTGAGCACGGGAAAACAATTGCTGACGCTAAGGGTGAAATTGCCCGTGGACTTGAAAACGTGGAATACGCATGTGGCCTCGCAGAGCACATGAAGGGTGGATTCTCCAGCCAAGTTGCAGACGGCGTAGACGTTCACTCAGTTCGTGAAGCAGTTGGAGTCGTCGCTGCAATCACACCATTCAACTTTCCAATCATGGTGCCGCTTTGGATGACCGCCAATGCGCTCGCTACTGGGAACGTAGTTATCTTGAAGCCATCTGAGCGTGACCCATCGGTTTCTGTCCGCGTCGCTGAGCTTCTAAAAGAAGCTGGGCTTCCCGATGGCGTGTTTAACGTGCTCCATGGAAATGCCGACCTCGTAAATGGAATCCTGAATCACCCAGGCATTGATGCAATCAGCTTTGTTGGATCAACTCCA
>CAIJWX010000022.1:0-11086 GCA_903824535.1 uncultured Actinomycetes bacterium
GAGTTAGCAACAACCTTCGCTGCCTGCATGGCTGCGTCACACGTCTTCTCTAGATCAGCGTCACTGTGCGCAAGTGAAACAAACATGATCTCGTACGCTCCAGGAGCAAGCGCAATACCTCGCTGCAGCATTTCGTGAAAGAACTGACCATAGATTCCATTGCTGCAGATGACTTTGGCTTCTGCAATGTTACGCGGAGCTTCAAACGCAGTCTTTGAAAGATAGAGACCCATGAGTGGCCCTTGCACCGGAGTCTGCACGTGCAGCCCCCCAGCAGCAATTGCTCCAGACAGATCGCTGGAGAACTTTGCAACTCGAGCACTAAGACCAGCAATGTCATTTGCAGATACACGCTTAAGCACCGTGAGACCAGCACTCATGGCAAGAGGATTACCAGAAAGCGTTCCAGCTTGGTAAACCGGGCCGTTTGGAGCAATGACGCTGAGAATTTCCCTTGAAGATCCAAATGCCCCAACTGGTAGTCCACCACCAATTACTTTTCCGAAACACCAGATGTCAGGCTTAACGCCAAAGAAATCTTGTGCACTCGAGTGACTGAGTCGAAATCCGGTAATTACTTCGTCAAATATAAGCAGTGCCCCAACGCGTGTGCACTCAGCACGAAGTTCCTTAAGGAAGGTTTCGCTAGGAGCAACGAGGTTCATGTTCGCAGCAACCGCTTCAACAAGAACGCACGCCACAGTTTCGTCGAGTTTTGGCACCACGTTGTAGGGAGCAACCATCGTGTCGGCAATTGCACCATCAGTAATGCCAGCAGATCCAGGAAGTCCCATTTCTGCAACGCCACTACCACCAGCGACAAGGAGTCCATCAGAGTGGCCGTGATAACAACCATCGAACTTCAAGATCTTGGAGCGGTTTGTATAACCGCGAGCCAGACGAACTGCACTCATTACTGCTTCTGTTCCCGAGGAAACAAAGCGAATCTGTTCTAGACCATCAACGCGAGAAACAATTTCTTCTGCGAGCAAGACTTCTTCACGAGTTGGAGCTCCAAATGTTGTTCCCTTAGTAGCGCCACTTTGAATTGCAGCAACAACGTCAGGGTGCGCGTGACCAAGTAGTGATGCACCGTAGGACTGAACAAAGTCAATGTAGGAAGTGCCTTCAACATCTGTGACGTAGGCACCACTTCCAGAAGCAACGGTGTAGGGAGTTCCCCCAACTGAGCTGAAGGACCGGACCGGAGAGTCAACGCCACCTGGAATTACTTTTTTAGCTCTTTCGAACCATTCATTATTGGACACAGTGCGTTGCCTTAGTTTCTTTTAGGCATCTTAAAGGTCGAAAAGAATTTTGATCGACTCAGTCAGTCGAGCGCCCTGGTCGGTTCCGGCGGTATCTTTTAGAACCGCTGTTGGCTTGTGAGAAATCTTGCCAACAATTGATCGAACGAGAACATCAATCTTCTCTTTATCAGCGGCACTCAGCTCAGTGAACTCCTGGAGTCGTCGCTGAAGTTCCACATCAATGATTTTGTCTAAATCATCTCGAAACGAGCGGATGATCTCAACGGCTCCACGAGCACGCTGGTCATCTAGATACTTCTCAGTTTCAGCATCAACAATTTTCATGGCGTCAAGAACAGCTTCTTGACGACCAGATAGTGCGCCGTCAACCTTTGCTTTAAGAATCTCTAGGTCAATACGGCGAATTGAAGGCAACTCTTCGACTTCGGGTGACACTGATCGCGGAACGCTGAGGTCCATGACAAGAAGATCATGGCTTAATGATGCAACTGATGCTTTAGAGATAAGTGGATCAAGCGTTTCAACTGCAGAGATAACCAGTGAAGCTGATTTCATAAGGTGATCAATTTCTTGCAGCGTTCCCACGTGAACCCTGGCATCTTGCACTTCGTTGCTAATTGACTGCGCATTAGCAACTGTTCGGTTGCAAATTGTTACCTTCGCAACACTGTTATTGGTCGAAAGAAGTGACTTAACAATTCCGGTAGCGAGTTGACCCGCTCCGATAATGACTACTTCTGCATCTTTCAGCCCCCCAGTGTGCTGCTCAGCTGCGAGCTGTACGGCAGCTTGGGCGAAACTTGTGGTGCCTTTAGAAATGTTTGTTGAAGAACGAACCTTGCGGCCAGTTGAAATGGCCCTGGTGAAGAGCTCATCGAGTTCATTGCCACTGGTGTGCTCAATTTGGGCGAACTCAAGTGCGCGTCGGATCTGTCCGAGAATTTCGAACTCCCCTGGAACTATGGACTTGAGTCCTGAAGTGACTTGGAATAGGTGATTGGGTACGTCTTTGTCGAAATGGATGGTCATCTTGTCGCTGAACAGAGCAGCATCAATTCCCGCCGCCTCAGCAATAGTTTCGGTGATCTCGTCAACCGCACCGTGGAATCGGTCAATGACAGCGAATACTTCTGTGCGAAGACAGGTTGAAACAAATACCGCTTCGTAGATGTTTCGGTGACTCATGAGGGTGCGCAAAACCTTGCCCCAGTCATCTTCGAGAACAGTTACTTTCTCGAGAAAATCAAGAGAGGCGTGCTCGTGGTCAATGCCTACTGAAATTATTCCCACGCGTCCTCCTGACTGAACAAGTCTATTCTCCGGCTACCACTTCAAAAAGTCGGCCGAATAGGTCTAATAGAAGGGACTGACCCAGATTTGGCCATTATTACAAGGTGAAACTCCGTACTCAGGATTAACGCTTGTCACCGAACCACCCTTGGCGATTTGAACCCCAATAGAAACAGCCGTCGGGCAAGTCTTTTGATTTCCAACAGGAACCTCACTGTAGGCAAAAGAGAATGTTGTTTTTCCATTTTGCAGAATAGAAAGAGCTCTTGGCGCCTTGTTCGCTTTGGAATCAGTGAACTGGATTGGGCCATCAGCAGAGACGTTAACGAGTGTGCTCTTTAATATGCTTCCTGTTTTATCTTGAAGAATAAGAAGTGGCCACCCGTTTAGAACACAGTTACCAAATGTTGCCTTGGTGAGAGTGACGCTCGACTGAATAGTGCCAGCGGCGCCCTGGCCTTGATTGAACACTCCGCGAAAGTCGCTCCCCAAGCAGGCTGGTCCGGAGGGCACAGTTCCCGCAATGGTTGTTGTGACAGCTGACCCCTGTGTAGTTGTTGTTGAAGAATCTCCGCCAATGACTGCGTGACGGCTAAGTGTGTAGATGGCTGCAAAGGCCACAAAAATAAGAATGGACTTCAGTCCCCTTCTCATTTATTGAAGTCCTCTGGATTTATTTGATCAAGGAACTCACGAAGCTCTGCCACGAGTTCTGCTTCGTCTAGTTGTTCTGGAGTCTCTGATCCATCGTCATCAAGATTCATGATTTTGCCCTCAGCGGCCATAAGTTCATCACTAACGAGAATTGGGGCACTCACTCGCATCGCAATCGCCACTGCGTCAGATGGTCGAGCACTCACGAGAATCTCAACGTCATCTTTTAAGAGACGGAGGTTGGCAAAGAAGGTGTTGTCCTCGAGGTGAGTGATCTCCACCGCGAAGATTCTCCCTCCGAGTGCAGTAATGGTGTTCGAAAGTAGATCGTGCGACATTGGACGAGGAGTTTCGACCTTCTGAAGTGCGTACGCAATTGCAGCTGCTTCAGGTGCGCCGATAAAAATAGGAAGGACTCGATCACCGCCGACTTCTTCAAGGAGCAGCAATGGAGTTGATGAACCAACATCAACTCTCACCGCACGAAGAATTACCTCAACCATGGTGCCAGCCTAGACGTAGCGAGGATAAGAAAGTTGGCGTCAGTTTCCAAGAAACTGCGACAAAGCACGCTCTAAAAGAACGCTGCGAAGAACACCAATTTCACTGGCGAGCTCGCCGGCCTGCTCCTTGGCGCCGTCGGAACACTTTAGAGATGGCTGAGAATTGAGAATGTCCTCAAGGACCCCGACTTCTCGGTCAACAACACGGCGAAGAGAAGCGAGAATTCGAACGTCAACGCCACGGTCAATCAAGTTTGAGAGTGCGTAGCCAATACGAACATCAACGTCAGTAAAGACAGTGTCGTTAGCAACATTGGAAGAAATGATTAGTCCAGCAGTTTGCAGCTGATTAATTACGTCAACATCAAGTCCGGTTGCGATTGAGAACTCACGAAGGGTGAAGTACTTCGTAGGGCCAGAAGTCATTGCTGGATGACGAGGGGTTGGTGTTGCAGGAAGAAGTGAGAGTGGCTGAACGCTTCGTTCAGGAGCGTTCATTGCAACAATGTTGCTCTGCGCGGCGCGAGCAACTTGGCGAAGTGCTGGCATGCCCGGTGTGTCGTCTAGAAGTCCTTGTTCAATAAGTCTGATGCGAACTACGCGAAGTGGAACGAATTCTTCTTGAGCCAGGCGAATTGCTTCTCGAAGACACGCCACGTCGCGCTCTGAGTAGAGACGGTAGCCCTTGCGACTACGAGCTGGAAGAACAAGTCCCTTGTCTTCGTAGTAACGAATCTTCGAGAGCTCAATGTCGGGAAATTGCTGACGCAGTTCCGCGTGAACTTCTCCGATTCTCATTTTTGGGTTCGTGCTCATAGGGTTGATTCCCAGAACACTAGTTTGAATTTTCCGACCTGAACTTCGTCAGCTGAGTGCAGTGCAGTCTCTTCAACTCGGGCACCATTTACATATGTCCCATTAAGTGAGTTGAGGTCTCGAAGGGTAATTCGTCCGCTCGCGGTGCGAGTGAAAATGGCGTGATGACGAGACACCGAAACATCGTCGAGCAAAATCTCGCAGTGTTCATCACGGCCAACTGATGTGAGCTCGTTAGTCAACGTAAATTTTGTTCCAGCGTTTAGCCCCGTTGCCACAACTAGCTGGTCACCGTGCTTGCCACTGGGATCAGCATTTGCAGCTGGGTGCAGTGCTTCTTCTACAGCAACAACAGGAAGGGCAACAGTTTCTGGTGACATTGTTTCTGCTTGTGGCGCACCACACGACCAGCAAAAGTTTGCGTTCGCGTTAAGTATTTCGCCACAGCGTCGACAGGTCATCTCGTTACCCTACTTACAATTCTTAACTAGCGCTCTAGCTAGTTATTCGTGAGCGACTGGTAACCAGCCGCGTCAAGAAGTGCATCAAAATCAGACGAGGAAGTCGTCGTAATTTCACAAATCCAGCCAGACCCGTAAGGCTCAGCGTTAACTGATTCAGGTGAAGACGTAAGAGCGTCATTCACTGCAGTAACGGTGCCACCAACGGGCGCGTAGATTTCAGAAACTGATTTAGTTGATTCAACTTCACCAATAGATCCTCCAGCCGCAACAGCGGAACCAACCTTGGGCAGATCAACGAACACCACGTCACCGAGAGCGTCCTGCGCATAGTCAGTAATCCCGATTCGAACTACATCACCAGTTGCTTTGGCCCACTCGTGGTCACTGGAATATTTGAGTTCGGATGGAATCTGCATGGGACAAATCTACAAGATTTGTCGACCCTGGCGTCCGGCCCTCAGGGCCTCGAGTGCTGGGCGGACATAGCCAAGCAGAACAATCCACGATAAGACCAACCCGAAGCCCCCCATGAGCCAGGTGCCCTCTCTCAGTAGGTTCTGCCAGCCGTTGGGGGCGACCAGATGAGGGTTCGTCGTAAGGAGAAATAGAGGAAAAGTGGCCATCAGAATAAACGTGCTGACTTTGCCCCACCAGATCACGTCAATGCGGGCGGATCCCAAAAGAGCCAACAGAATCGTTATCCCTGAAACCAGGACTTCTCGAACCAAAACGGTAATTGAGAACCACCATGGAACACCGTGGGCAATTGAGACGCACAAAAGCCCAGTAATTACCAAGATACGGTCCGCTGTTGGATCAATGATTTTGCCAATCGTCGATACCTGGTTGAGACGCCTAGCTAGGTAGCCATCCATCCAGTCAGTCATGCCAATTACACCAAGCAGCCACGCAGCAAGGGCTCGGTGGTCAGTTTTAAAGAGCAGCAGGACAAATACCGGCAGCGCACAAAGACGAATAAGGGTGACTAAGTTCGCCCAGGTCCAAATTCCAGCGTCGGTCTCTTCAACGCTCACGATTAGTACTTAAGCAATCGTGATTGATTTGTCGAGGTAAACATCCTGAACTGCGTTGATGATCTCAACACCTTCGTTCATTGGACGCTGAAAAGCCTTTCGTCCAAGGATCAGCCCCATCCCACCGGCTCGCTTGTTAATTACTGCGGTGCGAACTGCGTCAGCCATGTCTGAAGACCCCTTCGATTCCCCACCAGAGTTGATGAGTCCAATGCGTCCGGCGTAGCAATTAGCTACCTGCCAGCGAGCAAGGTCGATTGGATTATCAGTAGTGAGCTCTGAGTAGACCTTCGCGTTAGTCTTTGAAACCTTTATTGCGTTCATTCCACCATTATTTTCAGAGAGCTTCTGCTTAATGATGTCTGCACCAATAGTTACACCGAGGTGATTTGCCTGACCTTCTAAGTCAGCACTGAGGTGATAATCAACGCCGTCAACCTTGAAGGCATCATTTCGTAGGTAGCACCAGAGAATTGTTATGAGACCGAGTTCGTGTGCTTCAGCAAAGGCCTGGGAGATCTCTTGAATCTGGCGACCAGATTCTGGTGATCCGAAGTAGATAGTTGCCCCAATGCCAACTGCCCCCATGTCTGCAGCTTGCTTGGCTGAAGCGAAAGGAATCTGGTCCGGGAACGCTGGGTAACGAAGCAGGTCATTGTGGTTGATCTTCACAATGTAGGGAATCTTGTCGGCGTACTTCTTAGATACCGCAGCAAGGCCACCGTAGGTTGAAGCAATTCCGTTGCAACCAGCTTCAATAGCGAGGTCACAGATTCGAGCAGGGTCAAAGTATTCAGGGTTTGGAGCAAAGCTCGCAGCAGCCGAGTGTTCAATGCCTTGGTCCACTGGAAGAATTGATACGTACCCAGTTCCGCCAAGTCGGCCGTGACCAACGAGACGAGCCATATTTGCCTTAACGGCCTTAGATCGGTTGTTCTTTGAAAAGACTTTGTCTAGGTAGTCAGGGCCCGGAGCGTGAATGAATTCTTTAGGGAACGCGGTAGCTTTGTGATCAAGTAGCAACGAAGCATCGTTGCCTAGAAGTGCGGCAATATCCATGTTTTTTATCTTATAAGAATCCCCTCCTCTATTTATTGGAAAACAGTATTTTTAAAGGGCTTAATTACTGGAGCTTTGATGTGGCGCTGGCCTTACCAATGCGTAATACTGCCTAGATGGATATTGAGTACCGCACTTCATTCGTTCGCCGCCTACAAACTGTTCACGGTCTTTACTACGAAGCGTGCGACACCATGACGCTCGAACAGGTCAACTACGTTGAAAAACCTGGAGTCCTTCCAATCGCGTTCTCACTCGTGCACATTGTGCTTATGGTCGACAGTTCACTCTGGATAGTTGGTGGACCAGCGCCACAGTTCAACGAAGAATGGGCAAAGAAAATGGGGCTCGCAATTGCGGACCACGGCAAAGAAATGACCGTTGACGAAATGATGCACCAGAAGATTGGTGACTTTGAAGCGTTCAAAGAATTCATGGGACTTGTATTTAACGCCACCGAAAACTTCATTGGTTCAATTGAGACTGCTGACTTCTCAAGAGTCGTACTCACCTACCCGTACCCGGAGAAAGTCGCCAAGACGTTCTCTGCTCGCATGGGAAGAGAAGACGGCATCACCGTCAGCACCGCAATGGAATGCTGGGTCTATCAACATCTCCTTCGACACATGGGTGAGATTGAACATGCACGGGGCCTCGTTGGTCTCGAAGGCATGACGTCGTAATTTTTAGAAACATAAGGGGAGCCAATGGCTGAAATTAAGGGAACATACGTAGACAAGTTCAAGGGAGTTGCAGATGCACTCTCCGCTTCACTTGACGCAGGCACTGACGTTGGTGCATCGGTCTGTGTAATTCACCAGGGTGAAGTCGTTGTTGACATCTGGGGCGGACACAAGGAAGAAGCCAAGATCAACGAATGGCAAGAAGACACACTTGTTAACGTCTGGTCCACTACAAAGACAATGACATTCCTTGTTTCTCTCATGCTGCATGACCGTGGCGTCATCAACATCAATGACCCGGTTGCAAAGTACTGGCCAGAGTTTGCACAAAATGGTAAGTCCGACATCACTGTGAAAAACCTCCTCAGCCACACCGCCGGACTATCTGGGTGGGACGTTGAGTTAAAGCCTGAGGATTATGCCAACTGGGACTTCTGTGTTGAGTCGCTCGCAGCGCAGGCTCCATGGTGGAGTGACCGCAAGCAGTCTGGCTACCACGCAATCTCGCAGGGATACCTCATTGGTGAAGTCGTTCGCCGTGCAACTGGCACCACAATTGGACAGTTCTTTAAAACTGAGGTCGCTGACGTTCTTGGTGCTGACTTCTACATTGGACTCCCTGAAAGTGAAGAAGGTCGCGTGAGCCTTGTTATTCCACCTGCTGCAAATCCAGATCTTGCGAATGCAATCATGGCGGACCCAACATCAGTTGTTGCGAAAACATTTGGAAACCCGCGGTGGTCTGAAGCTGCGACCATGCCGCACAATCGCTGGTGGCGTGCTGCAGAAATTCCTGCAGCTGGAGGACACGGAAACGCAAAGAGCGTTGCAACCGTTCAGTCAATCATCGCAAACAAGGGTGACTACAACGGCAAGCGTTTCTTCTCCGAAAAGACCAACGAGTTGATCTTTGAAACACAGGCCAAGGGCATGGACCTCAACCTCGGAATTGATTCACACTTTGGTGGCGCTGGATATGGACTTGCATCAGCAACTGTTCCACTCGGGCCAGCATCTTGCTACTGGGGTGGATACGGTGGGTCAATTATCACTATGGACCAAGACCTTGGAATCACAGTTTCTTACATGATGAACAAGATGCTGCAAACAGTTGTTGGAGACTCACGCGGTGGCAACATTGGTGTCGCCGCGGTAACTGCACTTTTTAGTTAGTCAACTTTTTTCTTAGAAACCGGAGTCTTGCGACGTTTGCGGTTCTTCTGAGGTGCAGTTGAGCCAAGCATCGCTAAGCGGTCTTTTGCGTCATAGGCTTCAGCGTCACTTAGAACTACGCGGGCGAACATCTCACGCGCTCCCCCAAAGTCACCGGCGCGGTCAAAGACGTCACCGAGTGCGTACCAAAGACGAAGGTGACGGAATGATGGGTTGCGAAGATTACGTGCAGCACCAGCTTTGGTGAGAATTTCAATTGCTTCTGGGTACTTCTGCTGATCAGCAAGAGCAGCGGCCATAACAATGCGACCTTCAACAAGTGTTTCTGCCGATGGCTCGCTCTCTTCAAGTGCGGCGAAAGACTTTTCAACTGCGCGGTATCTCATGTTTGCGCGTTCGCAGTCCATGACCTTTGGCAAGTGTTCAGGGTCACCAGTGATCTGGAAGTGTGCAGCCAAGTGAATACGTGCCATTGACCAGCGCTCTGCTTTGTAAGCAGCAAGACCAGTGAGCTCACGAACTGGCGCAACACCAGGCACTGCGTCAGAAACTATGCGACCAAGGCGAAGTGCTTCTTCGTAGCGCTTGCGGTCATAACCTTCAGCAGCTTTTGAAAGGAATGCAACAGTTTTTTCGCGCATGTAGGCAGTACCAATGAACGCCTTACGCACGTCAGCTGCGACGTCACCCGGAAGAATGTATTTAACTTTTGCCTTTTCCTTGCGAGGGGCGGCTGGACGCGACGGACGATCATCTTCAACCCATTCAGCACCAAGTGGATCAGGATTGCGACCAAGACTCTGAGTAGTTTCCATTTCTGGACCCTGAGACTGAATGGCGCTGGCTCCACGGCGGGCTACTCCACCCCAGCCCTTACCCTTAGCGAATGCTTCAGCTTTGTTGCGAGCAATTTCTTCAGGCGTTAGTTCATACTGGCGCGGACGAGATGGTCGACGCTCGCCTTGTGGACGTGGTCCACGTGAAGGAGCAGGTCTGCGGTCGTCGCGTTCGAAGCGGTCGCGCGGAGGACCTGATGGTCTGCGGTCGTCGCGTTCGTAACGGTCACGCGGTGGACCTGATGGTCTGCGGTCGTCGCGGTCATAACGAGAAGGAGCAGAGTCGCTTCGGCGAGGATCACGAGCTAGACGTGGGTCTCTGCTCGGGCGAGCATCTCTACTTGGTCGTGCGTCACGGCTTGGACGAGCACTTGGTCGTCCTGAGCCAGTTGGACGAGGACGACGTTCTTCGAATTCACCTTCACGGCGGCGGTAGCTTGAGCGACCATCGCGTTCGTCATCAGGACGAGGAGCGTATCCCCCGCGCTGTTCAATGCGACGCTCAGCTCCTGGCTTCGCGGTGCTGCGACTCTGGTACGAAGGTCGCTCGTCGCGGTCACGGTAAGGCTTCTTTGGACCGTCAGTTGATGAATTTCTGCGAGCTGAATCGCCTTTTCGATTAGGAACAGGACGTCCAGTTCCTCCACCTCGACCACCTGCAGCAGGTCGCCCAGCGCCAGAGGCGCGACGGGGTGTGGGTTTGGAAGAAGGCATTTATCAATACTACTAGCGATTAGCTAGTAATCAAAAATTACTTTTGACTTGAGACCATTTCATCAATAATTCGAGAAACAGTGAGCGCAGTAAGTCGTTCATTGCCTTCAGTTGCGGCCTTGAAAGCTTCCGTATTCTCTACCTGAATCCAGTGTGCGAACTGCAATTTGCGCTCATCACCAACAATTTGTCCTTCAACACTGTACGTACCAATAAGACTCGCTCCCTCGATTGATGAAGGATCAAATGCAGCACCGCTGTGCGCTTCTTCGACAACGAGCGCAAGTGTGCCAGTCGTCTGCTCATTAGGAGTCGAGACTGGTGACGTTGAGACAACGATTGTGAACTCCATACCTGCGTCTTTGTGCTCGTGAGAATCAACGAAGTCCGGGCGACGCTGCATCTCTAAGAATGCCAAACGTGTCGGGTAAAGAACCACAGCAATGCGGTCGTAAATTGGAGCGCCAGAGGTCTGTTCCATCACTTCACCGAAGAAAACAATTCGTGCACCCAGGTCTTTAAGAATTCTCATTGGGTTATATTCATCGTCGGCCTGCGACCCAGAGATGTCGCTTTCGCGACCATCGGC
>CAIJWX010000023.1:0-2985 GCA_903824535.1 uncultured Actinomycetes bacterium
ATGTGCATGACACGTATGGACACGCTTCCTGAGGGTCCAGTAACGGTTACTCCAATGAAGACGTTCCCAATCATTCGTGACCTTGTAACTGACGTGTCGTTTAACTACGCCATGGCCGCCAAGATTCCAGCGCTGCTACCTAAGCCAATGCCTGAGGGTGGATACCGCCTCATGCAAGAAGATGTCGAGCGAAGCCAAGAGTTCCGCAAGTGCATTGAATGCTTCCTCTGTCAGGACGTTTGCCACGTAATTCGTGACCACGAAGACAACAAATCAAACTACGCCGGTCCACGTTTCTTTATTCGTATTGCCGAGTTGGAAATGAACCCACTCGACACGAATGACCGACGCGAATTTGTTCGTGAAGACATGGGACTTGGCTACTGCAACATCACCAAGTGCTGCACCGAAGTGTGCCCTGAGGGAATTCACATCACTGACAACGCAATTATTCCGCTCAAGGAACGTGTTGTTGCCGCGAACTATGACCCAGTTGCATGGTTGGGTCGAAAGATTCGTCGCCAGACTAAGAAGACCTCAGCCGAAGCCGCAGTCCAGCCAGCACCATAAGCCGTGGTTGACTTTCTCTCGAATGAATGGTTCGAGAGTCTTAATGAATCATTACAACAAGCGGGGCCTGTGCCGTTCGAAGCATCAGGATCCACATACCGTGTTGTTCTTGAATTCGAAGATGCCCCAAAAACAGTCCCCCACGCCATGACGTTCACTATGGCATCTGACGGTGCCTCAGTAGATCCAGGTGATCACCTGATGGCTGACGCGCTACTTCGTCTTTCCTACATTGACGCAACTGCGCTCAGTGCTGGAACATTTGATAGCTCAGCCGCCATTCGCGAAGGACGTGTCAAGGTGAGAGGCGACATCAACAAACTTGTCCCCTTGCTCAACTGGCTGCAAACTTCTCACCCTTTGAGTCAGTAGTTACCTGCCGTTAAGCGTTGCGTATTCAGAAGCAACAACTTTCGAAAGAATCGCTGCGCCTGAAGCCCAGCTAATTCCGTACACCTTCTCAAATGCCTGTGCGAAGGTGTCACCCTGTGCTTCACGGTAGATAAGCGCCATTGTTGACTGTGGGCCACCGATTGCAACAAGCGCTTCAACAGTGAGTGCACCGATTGAATAGTTGAGTGAAAATGTATTGGCAGTGCGACACGCCCATGGAACTTGCCCAGTCAGAAAGTTTTGAATCGAAGCTGCAGAATAGTCAGTGAAGTTCTGGTTTCCGCCCCTCATCTCTTCTTTACGAATGCTCGAGTAGAGCGTTGACGATGGTGCCCCAAGGCCAATCCCAAGTGAATTTGCTTGTCCTTCGAGGTACCAACACGGAGTTGCAGATCCAAATAGGGAATTGAGATTTCCGCACTCTTGATGCCCATCTACCTGAACACAAGCAATCGAGCCAGCAAATTGAGCTTGCTGTGAGCTGTGGGTGTACTCATGGCCCTCAATGGCGTAGATGAGGTAATTCGTAGTTGGGTTTGAAGTTGGTTGAACGTAAAAGCGGCCAATTGCTGCGCCTGAATTGCACGACCCCATGTTCGCTCCACCAGTTTTTAATAAATCAGCGGTGTAGCCACCACAGGCTCCAGGGACACTCGCAAGCGTGCTCACACCCCAGTCAACATCTGAAGCACCTGAATACACCAAGTCAACTGATGTTGGTTGCTTAAACCCATTCCACAATTGCATCATCTTCAGTACTGTGGCTTTGGGGTCTGGGTTGCCATCACTGCGCTTTGAGTTTGGTCCAACGTGGATTGTTATAGGGATGTTGGTTACTGCTTTATTAGATGAATACGTAGCTTGAATTGCATTGTATGCAGCTGCTGAAATTTCGCTGATGTGATCTTGAATGTTTGCAAAAGTAATTGTTCCATTTTGTGCAACCGGAAGTGTCACTGGAATCGCTGCAACAGGCACTGTCGTTGTAGTGGTTGGTGGCACGGTGGTTGTTGTAGTGGACACTGTCACTCCGCTATTCCAAACTAATTTCTTGCCACTTGCGACACAGGTGTACTTCTTGTTCCCGACAGTTACGGTCTTGCCTTTTGGAGAACACGTCGTGCCCGCCTTTGGCGCAGTCGCCGACGAAGCAGCCGTTAATGGAGCGCCGAAAAGGATAAGTGACGCTACAGCGGTTAGAGCGGTTACATGCTTTTTCATAGATTGCCTTTGATTAAATAATTTAAGAAACCCAACAGAGCCTCTGTGTATTTTGCCGTTTTCCCTGTCATTTCACTAAAAGTTCATCAAATCTCCAGCTACTTATTAAAGACTTCACAACCTTTTCTAAAGTTGCTATGATGAAAAATACGTAGACCAATTTGGTTGACATTGATTGGAGTCAAATGAAGAAGAACCTCCTAAAGATCGCAGCTGTTGCGCTTACAAGTGCAACCGTTGTACTCGGAACCTCCTCAGCAGTATTTGCTGATACTGGAACAGGAACAGGCACAAAAACTGGAACCCACGCTGGCAGCAAGAAGGGCACCGGAACTGGTGCAAATGCTGGTAGCAAAAAGGGAACTGGTGCTGGCAAGAATGCTGGTAGCAAGGCCGGAAGCCACGGTGGCAAGGGAACACACACTGGAACTCACGGTGCTGGCAAAAAGGGCACCGGAACAACTACAACAACAGTTGCTGGTTAGTTTCTAAACATAAAAAATCCCCCTCGGCAGAAATGCCGAGGGGGATTTTTTCTTTGTTGATTAAATAAGTCCGAGCTTCTTTACGTCGTCGCGCTCACCAAGTAGTTCATCTGTGGTGATCTTGATGCGGTCTTTTGCAAAGTCATCAAGGTTGAAACCTTCCTTAACCTTCCAAGCACCCTTGCCGTCGGCCTGAATTGGGAATCCGAAGGTAAGACCCTCTGGAACTCCGTATTCACCGTTTGACGTAACAGCAACTGAAACACAGTCGTCAGCGGCGGTTGGAGTCGTGAGACTCACAACTGTGTCGATTGCA
>CAIJWX010000024.1:0-7718 GCA_903824535.1 uncultured Actinomycetes bacterium
ACAATTGTGTCTGGGTTTTCAGCATCTGTGAATACTTCTACTGAGATACAGCCCTTGAAGGCTCGAGTGTCCGCGAGACTGTCTGCAAGCCCAGCAAGAAGAAATACGCCTGTTTCTGGTAGGCAATTAAATGTAAGAGTCATAGATTCCATGGGAGCAACTTTCTATCGTTTCTGTCAGTAAACAAACTGAACAACGAGAGCCTATTAGGAAAGAAGTCTCCATGGGTTCTCCAAGAAACTCACAAGTGTTTGGAGAAATCCAGCCGCAAGGGCACCATCAATAACACGGTGATCTGACGAAAGGGTAAGTCTGGCTCTGGTACGAATTTCGATCTTGTCGCCAATAACAACCGGCTCTTTTATGGCCGATCCAACTGCCAAAATTGCAGCTTCAGGTGGATTAATGATGGCCGTAAATTCCTCAACGTCGAACATTCCAAGATTCGAAATAGTAAATGTTCCACCAGCCATTTGATCGAGCGAAAGACCCTTGGTACTCGCGAGACTAGCCAAACGCTTCGTATCAGCACTGATATCCATAATGTTTTTCTGATCTGCATCTTGAATAACTGGAACAACAAGTCCATTTTTTGATGCCACCGCTACACCAATATTGATTCTGTGATTAACAAGAATTGTTGGGCTGTCATCTCCCTGGTAAGAAACATTGATCATGGGGTGCTCACGAAGCGCTAACGCTGTTGCTTTGATGAGTAAGTCATTAACACTTATCTTGGCAATTCCTTTGGTCGCGTTTTGTTCGTTGAGATCAGTGCGCATTTGTTGCAGTAGCTCTAGATCAGCAATCGCTGTTACAAAGAAGTGTGGCGTCTCACGGTAGCTTTCACCGAGTCGCTTCGCGATTATGCGACGGATCTTAGAAACTTCGAATTTCTCTGATCCTCGCTTCGCATCAATCTGCGTAAATGTAGTTGGAACAATGGTTGAATGTTTTGGAAGTTCTGTCGGATCTTGAGCAATGAATGCATCTAAATCAGCACGAACAATTCGACCGGCGGGGCCAGTTCCTTGAATGAGGTTGAGATCAATTCCCCCATTTTCTGCAAGACGTCTAACGATTGGTGATGCGAAGCGGCGATTACCTACTGGACGAACTGATCGTTCAAAAATCGGAGCTGAATCAATCGCTGGATTTGGCGTCACCACTGCTCTAGCAACAGTGTCGGCGACCTTATTGACAATGTCAGCTGGAGAAGAACCACCCTTGCCGTCGTCAATAAGTGCAATCAAAGTTCCAATAGAAACTGTCTCGCCTTCTTTGACCAAAATCGTGCTGAGGACCCCCGCATCAAAAGCTTCATATTCCATGGTGGCCTTATCGGTTTCAATCTCACAGAGGATGTCACCCACCGCAACAGTGTCGCCTTGAGCTTTAAGCCATTTGTGGATTGCGCCTTCTTCCATCGTGTCGGAAAGACGTGGCATGGTGATTTCAATCATGTCCTTGTCCTATCTTGTGGCGCGGACGCCCCATAGCGTCGAGCGTTTCGTAGATCGCGTGAGTCACATCTTGAATTGACGGCAATGCCGCTGTTTCTAGGACCTTTGAATACGGCATTGGAACTTCAGCCATTGCAACGCGGCGAACTGGAGCGTCAAGGTAGTCAAATGCTCCATCAGAAATTGAGGCTGCAATTTCGGCGCCAATGCCGTATGTCAGCCAGTCATCTTCTAAGACAACTGCAGCGTTTGTCTTTTTAACTGAGTTAATAATCGTTTCACGGTCAAGCGGTCGAAGGCTTCGAAGATCAATCACTTCAATACTGAGGCCATCAGAGATCGCAAGTTCCTCGGCAACTTTGTTGGCGATATAGGCCATTCTCGAATAGCCAATAAGGGTTAGATCTGTTCCCTCACGGGTCACTGCGGCTTTGCCAATAATGGCAGGCTCACTCGTATCTGGTACTTCACCATTTGTGTTGTAGAGCGCAAGGTTTTCTAAAAACAAAACTGGATCATCATCTCGAATAGCAGCAATAAGAAGTGCCTTGGCATCAGCGGGGGTACTTGGCGCCACAACCTTTAGACCCGGGATAAAGGCATAGAAGAGTTCAATGTTTTGCGAATGAGTAGCACCGAGTTGTTGGCCACCTCCCCCAGGAGTACGAATCACCATTGGAACCTTCACCTGGCCACCAAACATCCCGTAAATCTTCGCGGCAGAGTTAATGATCTGATCAATCGCAATAAGTGAAAAGTTAATTGTCATTAATTCAACAACTGGACGAAGTCCAAGCATCGCAGCACCCACCGCAGCGCCAGTGAAACCTTCTTCAGCAATTGGAGTATCTCTAACGCGCTTCTCACCGAACTCTTCTAAGAGACCCGCAGTGATTTTGTAAGAACCTTCGAAGATTCCGATTTCTTCACCCATGAGAAATACAGATTCGTCGCGGAGCATTTCTTCTCGCAACGTATCGCGAAGCGCTTGACGGTATGTCTTCATTGTCACTGTGGCCCTCGCTTCAATGAAGTCGAAGGAAAGAGTGCTTGGCCTGGAAGTCGACGCGAGTCATTTGGCACGGGACTTGCGTAGTTGTAATCAAAGAGCGTGCTCACGTCAGGTTGTGGACTCTCTTCAGCAAAATGGTGTGCGGCATCAATTTTCTTTAAGACTTTTGCATCAATTTGCTGTAAGTCCTCAAGCTTTGCGTAACCACCCTTCAAGATTCGATCTTGCAAGATAGTTATTGGATCGTTCTTCTTTAATTCCAAAACTTCTTTTTCGCTGCGGTACTTCGCCGGGTCCACAACAGAGTGACCACGCAGACGAGGTGTCATAATTTCGAGCAAGTACGGCTTCTTTGCTCGAGCGCTATCAACAGCAATTCTCGATGCCTTCGCAACAGCAACCGGGTCAAGCCCATCAACACGAGCAGCAGCCATGCGATACGAAGCTCCACGTAAGTACAACTCTGGCTCTGCAGAAGACTTAGAAACTGTGGTTCCCATTCCGAGCCCATTATTGATAACTACAAAAACAATTGGCAGCTTCCAAAGAGCTGCAATATTGAGAGATTCGTGAAAGGCACCAATATTTGTTGTGCCATCTCCCATTGTGCACATCACGATTTCTTTACTGTCGCGGTAGTCAATTGCGAGTGCAGCTCCAGTTGCGAGCGGAAGCTGTCCTCCTACAATGCCGTATCCACCAAGAAGTCGGCGCTCAAGATCAAACATGTGCATTGATCCGCCCCAGCCCTTTGATACACCGTCAACGCGACCGTAGAGCTCAGCCATAAGGCGCCCAGCATCAATTCCCTTTAGAAGGGCGTAACCGTGTTCGCGGTAATTGGTGAAGAGATAATCGTCGAGTTCAAGTTCTTTCAGAAGTCCCGCGATGGCTGCTTCCTCACCCAGATTGAGGTGGCAGTAACCACCAATAAGTGCTTGGGTGTAGCTGCGAGCTGCACGTTCTTCGAAGCGACGAACCATCATCATCTCTTCATAGAAAGAAACAAGTTGGTCGGACTCATTCTGCGTCAGCTTTGCCGACTTAGAAGATGGTGTGACTTTTTTGGCCGCAGGTTTCTTCGCAGCATTTTTTTTGGCAACAGACTTCTTTGCCGGAGGAATAGTTTTTTCAACCATTAGGGGGACTCCTTCACACAAATCCTAGTGTGCGCATCTCAAAATTGAAAAAAGAATTTACTGAGTAGTAACAAAAAAATTACTGACGAGTAATAAGTTTGTGCGAAATAACTTTAAAAAGTTACTTTCGACTCTGTAACTCAGCAATAACAGCTTTACCGTTTGCTTTTCCTTGAGTAAGTTTCATGGCTTGACCAACAAAGAACTGTGACAACTTGTCGTCTCCATCTTTGTAACGCTGCCATTCGTCAGGATTTTTTGAAATGATGTCATCAATGGTTGCACCAAGAGAATCAGAAGTCATCTGCTCGAAGCCCTTTTCAGATGCAATTTTTTTAGGGTCTCCCCCGCTAGTAAGCAACTCTCCAAGTACAACCTTTGACTGCGTAGCTGAAAGCTCTCCCTTTGATTCCATCAGCACCGTCTGGGTGAACGCTTCAGTAGTGAGGTTGCTTAACATTTCAATTCCTGCAGCAAGTTCGTTCGCGGCACGTGACACAGCAATAGCAATGTCCGCTCCACCATCTGCAGCAGCATTTACATAGCTTTCGAGATCAAGGTCAATGACAACTACAACTGCATCATCTTGAGCCTTAGTGGCCCCTGGAATTCGCTCAAGTAGCTTCGCTCTGCGAGCTGCAGGCATTGGCGGGAGTGCAGCGCGAACGCGGTCTTGCCACGCCTGGTCGGGAACAAGCTCAGTGAGGTCTGGCTCACGGAAGTAGCGGTAGTCCTCAGCGTCTTCTTTAACGCGAAGCGTTGACGTTTCTCCAAGACCTTCATCCCAGTGGCGGGTTTCTTGGCGAACTGTGCCACCTTCAAGAATCAGTTCAACTTGGCGAGCAGCTTCATAATCAATTGCACGCTGGAGCGAACGTAGTGAATTCAGATTCTTAATTTCGCAACGTGTCCCAAGTGGATCGCCAGTCTTTCGAACTGAGACGTTGGCATCAAAACGCATTGACCCTTCTTCAAGTCGACCATCAGATGCCCCAGTTGCAATGAGAATGCCGCGAAGTTCTGAAGCGTAGGCACGAGCCTGCTCCGAAGACCTGATATCTGGTCCTGAAACAATTTCCACTAGTGGTACGCCGCAGCGGTTGTAGTCAACAAGTGAGCGATCAGCTCCGGCAAGTCGGCCCGATCCTCCGAGGTGCGTAGATTTTCCCGTGTCTTCTTCCATGTGAGCGCGTTCGATAGTTACTTGAGATCCATCAGGAAGATTGAGAAACCCATTGGAGTTAATCGGAAGGTCGTACTGGCTGATCTGATAGTCCTTGGACTGGTCAGGATAGAAATAATTCTTTCGGTGAAATGTGCTCGGCGCAATCGTGCAGTTAAGTGCCATTCCAATGCGCATTGCAAGCTCTACTGCATCTTTATTAAGTACCGGAAGTGAACCAGGAAGACCTAGGCAAATTGGACACACATTCGTGTTTGGCTCTGAACCGAAATGGTTCTCACAACCACAGAACAACTTTGACTTGGTGAGAAGTTCAGTGTGAACTTCCATACCAACAACTAATTCCCATCCTTCAGGCAACGTCATGAGCGACCATCCGCAATCTCTAGAACTCGAGCTGCAGCGTAAAGTGATGCTTCACTTCGCCCAGGGCCAAGTAGCTGAACACCGATAGGAAGATTTTCTTCACCTTTGCCAAATGACACTGAGATCGCTGGGTCTCCTGCGAGGTTCGTAGGAATAGTGAAGACGTCGTTGAGATACATCTCCATAGGATCTGACTTCGCGCCAAATTTGAAAGCAACGCCAGGTGTTGTGGCTCCAATGAGCATGTCTGCTTGCGCGTACGCTTTTTTGAAGGCATTTATCGTGAGTGTGCGAACCTTAAGTGCTTGACCGTAATACGCGTCGTAGTAGCCAGCGCTGAGTGCATATGTTCCAAGCATGATGCGGCGCTTCACTTCTGGGCCAAATCCTGCAGTACGAGTTGCTTCCATCATTGAAGTTACGTCTTCTGTGTCAACGCGAAGCCCAAAACGAACTCCATCGAATCGAGCAAGATTTGAAGAGGCTTCTGCAGGTGCAATTAGGTAATAGGCACTAAGTCCGAGTAGCAGTTCAGGAATCGAAAGCTCAATGATCTGAGCACCGGCATCCTTAAGTGCTTCAGTTGCTGCTCTAACAGCAGCAACAACGCTTTCGTCTGCCCCTTCGTAGAGTTCTTTCACAAGGGCAATTCGCTTGCCCGCTACTCCATTGTTTACGTGAGCACTTAGCGACGGAGCTGGCTCAGGTAGTGATGTTGAATCGAGGGGGTCATGTCCGGCGATTACTTCAAGCAGTACCGCAGAGTCCATTACCGTTTTAGAAAAGGGACCGATCTGGTCGAGTGAGCTCGCAAATGCAATAAGTCCGTAACGAGAAACAAGTCCATACGTTGGCTTCATTCCAACAATGCCGCAGAACGCAGCTGGCTGGCGAATTGAGCCACCAGTGTCTGAACCTAGAGAGATAGACGTCATGTCACCGGCGACAGCAGCCGCTGAGCCACCACTAGAGCCGCCCGGGACTCGTGAAGGATCGAGTGGATTACGTGTAGGACCAAATGCTGAGTTCTCAGTTGATGAACCCATAGCGAATTCATCAAGGTTTGTTTTTCCAACTGGTACTGCACCAGCTGCGATCAAACGGTCAATCACTGTTGCGTTATACGGTGGCTTCCAGCCATCAAGAATTTTCGAAGAACACGTCGTAGGGATTCCGGTCTGGCAGAGATTGTCCTTAATCGCAATGGGTACACCTGCGAGAGGGCCAACGTTCTCCCCGTTTGCAATACGTGCATCAATTGACTCGGCAATACTGCGAGCGCCCTCTTTATCGAGGTGGAGAAACACATTTAGCTCTTCATTGCGAGCTTCAATTGCTGCATACGATGCATCAAGTTGAGCAACTGCAGTCGTAGAGCCAGACTGAACTTCCTTAGCGATCTCTACTGCACTTTTCACGGTGCTTCTCCGAGAATCCTCGGCACAGCAAATCTGCCGTCTTGTGCGTCTGGAGCTTCTGCGAGCACAGCAGCTCGGTCGAGACTCTTCCAAATAATGTCTTCTCGAGTCACGTTGGTGAGGCCAAACGGGTTTGACGTTGGCTCAAGCGCACTCAAGTCAAGGGAGTTCATGTCGTTAGCGTGTTCTAAAACACCACCGAGTTGTTCGGTGAACGTGTTGAGTTCCTCATCGCTGAGGCGAAGACGTGCGAGCTTTGCTACTTTCGCGACATCGTCGCGACTTAACGATGAGCTCACGCAAAAACCTTCTTAAGGAACTCAAGTGTCTTTGTCTCAATCAGATCTTTATCAACATCCATAGTTGCTACGTGTGATGAGTTTTCCATCCAAATTCGTTCAATGGATCCGCCGTAATTAGCTACGAGTGCGTCGCCATTGGCAACTGGCAAGGTGTAGTCCTCACGACTTGAGAACAAGAGTGCAGGGACTTTAATTTTTGAAACATCGAGCACAGTTGGAAGCAGTTCTGAAATTTCAACAAAACCCTTGATGTTCGTTTCCGCATATCCAAATTCAATACCATTTGGAACTCGAGGATCAGTAACCATGCTCTCCATGGTGAATACTCCGCCTTCTACAGCTCCCTTTGCGAGTTCAACGAGTGATGCATCGTGAGGAATGATCCAAGGGTTAACAAACACCACAGCTTTTACATCTGGGTTACGTTGCGCTAAGTAAGCAGTCATCAGCCCACCAAATGAAAGTCCAAATACAATGACCTCGTCACAGCGTGACTTCAGATCATTAAGAGTGTCTGTGTACGTTTTTACCCAGTCGTTAAAGCCGTAGTCGAGCATGTCTTCAATTGATGTTCCATGTCCGGGTAGTCGAGGGCACTCAACGGTGTAACCAGCTGCTGCGCACATCTTGGCGACAGACATAACTGACTCAGGTGATCCGCCGTATCCGTGGAGAACTAGAACTCCTTGTCGAGTTCCTTGGGCTGAAAATGACTCACATCCGGGGTGAATTTGCGTGCTCATAGGTATAAAGACTACCCGGCAACCACCTACTTGAGTTTGGACTTATCTCTTGGGACGTCAGTAATAAACATTGCCGCAATGAGCCCGAAGCC
>CAIJWX010000025.1:0-2343 GCA_903824535.1 uncultured Actinomycetes bacterium
AAACAATGAATACTGGTCAATTCCGATAAATACACGTGAGTACTTAATCGAATGCAATGCTGACTACTTGATGGTTGGGGGTCCCGCTTACCTTGTGAATAAGGTGACTGGACAAGTGCGTGAATACTTCTTTCAGAATGAAGAAGAGGGCATCGATGGGTTCCGTGATTATGGAGATGTGCCTGTTTTCTTCCAATGCGATGAGCTGGATTTGGATGAATAGTGCAATACTTTATTGTGTCATTTAGCGCTGGTTCCCCCTCATTTACAGGGTTTTTGACTTTTGCTAAGCGATGTCACTATCTGTGTCTATTCTGAGGGTCTAGTAGCAAAGGATGCATATGCCTATAAAAATTTCAGCAAATGAAATAGAAATTTCTAGTTTTAAATGCTCAGACCCTGCAATTGTTGCTGAATTCAATTCGGCTGCCGAATCCGGAAGAGATACTGATGAACTTCTATTGACCCTGCTCAGCTTGGGCGCACAGGTCGCAGCACTCGGTAGCAACACGGCAAGCGCAGACAAGCTTGAAGCGACAATCACTCAGGCTAAAGACACAGTCAAAGAGGCAACTGAAAGTGTCGAACAGTTCATTAAAAAACAATTGACTGAGCTGACCTCTCCAGATGGCATATTGCTGCAGGGTCTTAACACTCTGATTCATGATCACGAAATAAAGATTGATGAAATAACTGCTGGTGAAGATTCACCTTTGCGAGTTGCGATGCTCAAAAGTCTTAAAGAAGCCGAAAAGCGGATTGAAGACGACATCGCCAACCAAGTTGCTAAGCAAAAGATTGAAATCGCATCGCTTCTCGATCTTGGGAATCCAACGTCGCCACTTCGCTCTCTTGCAGAACGTATGGACAATTTGAGTGGAGCTATCGCAAAGGTTCAAGAAGACGTTACGAAAGACATTGCTATCGCTCCAGTAATTGAAGTTGGAGTATTTGGTGGCCTCGACTATGAAGACGAAGTCATTAGTTGGGTCCAAAGGATTGCATCAGCAAATGGCGACGATTGTGAACCCACTGGCAACATCACAGGTTTAGTCCCAAGAAGCAAGAAGGGTGATGGTGTTGTCGACCTAAAAGTTGGGGGCAGCACAAGGTCACGAATTGTTCTTGAAGCCAAGAATCAGGCGTTGAGCAAGCTTGAATGGGAGAGAGAGCGCGATGGCAGTAAGGCGAATCGAGCTGCAACAAGCTTCATTGGGCTTTGTAAGCACTTTAATGACATGCCTAATAGCAGCAGGGTGCTCATTCTCGATACTCAGTCAATTGTCCTCTCGTTCGATCCCGAAATTGATGATCCGGAACTCTTGGTATTGATCTATCGAATGATTAAGTTAAACGCATTAAGTGGTTCGGGCATTATCGACGAAGTGAACATTGTGGAAGTGAATAGAAACCTTGAAGATGCGATTAAGGCACTGAATAAATTCGACCTGATTTCAAAGAATGCGTCGGCAATTCGTAATAGTGCTGACACGATTACTAAAGAAGCGAATGAAATCAGGAATTCGATTTCCGACAAGCTCGGTGCCGCTCAGGGGGCGATGAATGTTGGAATTACTCTCGCGACGTTGGGTCAAGCTGAAGAAATCGATATTTCCAACATGCTTGAAAGTGGAGATTAGGCAATGCGATCAGTTGTGGTGATCGGAGATTGAATGGCCGAATTCTCTGTGAAAAAAATTGAATGCCCACTTTGCATGAGGGAGTTTGAATATACGTTAGATAAGCCGACTGCTTGGTGCCCGCATTGCATGAGAACCGTTTCAACTAAGCAAGAAACTAGTTCGGTTCTCAATGAGTTTCAACCGATTGCGCCAAGTTTGAATTCAAATCTTCCAACTGGCTCAAAGGAATCGATGCCGGTTAACTCGAATTCTCTTACAAATGGTGAGACAGTGATCTTAAATGGAATCGTCAAAACATCAATTCATGCAGATAACGAGAAACTGTTGCTAACAAGTAAAAAACTTCAGTTAACACGAAGTGATGGTTCTACTGAAGTTTTTAAGTTGGAGACCATTGTCACGTTTTGGAAGTTTCCCAATAGTGATGAATTCGCTGTGGATCTAGCAAGTGGTAACCGAGTTCATTTCGTACCTCTGGATGGGAAAGCCTGGTATGCAAAGACTGTCGAAGCAGCAAATCAGCCAGATGTTCAAGCTTTACGATCATCGGTTCCAGTCACTCAGAGTAATTTGGGTGACGCAAAGGTGATGCAATCGGTCAAGCCACCCATGAGTCCTCTTGCTTTATTTCTAGCAAGTTTTGGGTTTGTGAACGTCGTGTTTGTATCCCTACTATCTGGTGGGAGTCCTGTTCTAGTTC
>CAIJWX010000026.1:0-7329 GCA_903824535.1 uncultured Actinomycetes bacterium
CACCAACGAGCACCAAAAGTGCTGCAGTGACAAATATAAGAATGCTCGGGATCGCGTAGGCAAGGGCCAACATTATTTTTTACCCTTAAAACGCGCAGGTATTTTTTCCTTTACCTGCGTCATCATGCCTTCGATGCCACGTCGATTAAGTGGAATGTCCTCTGGCTCTAAGTGACGGTAGAACGCATCACGTAGTTGCTTTGAGCCCGTTGCTTCATCGTCACGAGTATCTGACTGGCCAGCTTCGGCGGCTTTGATGCCTGCGCCGAGGTCTGCAGTCCACTGAACAACACCTTCGAATGAAGCGTCACCAGCTGGTGATGTTGCGCGCATCCAACCACCGGTCATTTCAGCTTCGCCTTCACGCCAGTCTTCCCATGGCAACTTCTGAGGGAACCCTTGATCATCCACAAGGAGCTCATTCTTTGTGTAGATCGCGTCAGCACGGTTTGAGAACGAGAATTCAAACATCTTTGATTCAGTAATTGCCTGAGTTGGGCATGCTTCAACACAAAGGTCGCAGTGAATGCAGCGTAAGTAATTGATTTCGTAGATGTAGCCGTATCGCTCACCCGGGCTCACTGGGTGGTCCATTGGATTATCTAGACCACGAACATTGATGCAATTAACTGGGCAGACACCGGCGCACAGTTCACATCCAATGCACTTTTCCATTCCATCTTCGTAACGATTAAGTACGTGACGTCCATGTTGACGAGGTTGCTTAGCTCGCTTCTTCTGGGGATAGCTAGTTGTCACATTGGCTCGGCCAATGTGCTGCATTGTGAGTTTGAACCCACCAAAGAAATTCGTGAACTTACTCATTCGATGCCCCATCAGTAAAGTTGCGAAGGACAAACCCAGGAAGCGGTCTCTGCCCTACTGTCGGAAGGATTGCCTCTCCATCCTTACCTCGTGACTGACCGAGCGCGAACGCTCTCTCAAGACACGTATATGAGAAGAGCACTAATGCAATCATGATGAAGCCCCAAGCCTTTGAGACAACAAATCCGGCGACAATAAGCATCCAGCCAAGGCTGAGCGGTATAAGTCGCTTCCAACCGAGGTCCATGAGTTGGTCGTATCGAAAACGCGGAAGTGCTGCACGGAACCAGATGTAGCTAAAGGCGAATGCGGTTGTCTTTAGGAGGAACCAGATGATTGGGAATACCCACTTGAAGTGAGGAATCGGTGGGATCCAACCTGCAGGACCACCGAAGAACAGTGTCACCATAATTGCTGACATGGTGATGGTGTTCATAAATTCAGCCAAAAAGAACAATGCGAATCGAAGTGATGAGTACTCGGTGTGGAATCCACCCACGAGCTCACTCTCGGCTTCGACAACGTCAAACGGTGGTCGGTTTAGTTCAGCAGTAATCGAAATAAGGAATACAACGAATGGAACAATTCCTAGGCGAATGAGGTTCCAGTGCCAAATGCCGTTTGCCTGTGAGGTAACAATGCTGTGAGTTGTTAGAGATCCAGTGGCCAAGATAACAGTCACAATCGTCATACCCAGTGCCGCTTCGTAACTAATCATCTGTGCACTTGCACGAACAGATGACAACAGTGGGTACTTCGATCCCGAAGCCCATCCAGCGAGCATTACTCCGTAAACAGAAATTCCAGACATTGCGAGCATTAGAAGGATTCCCATAGGAGGGTTCGCTATTTGCAGCAAAACTTGGTGCCCACCTATGTTGAGAGTGCCACCAACGGGGACAATCGAGAACGTGATCAGTGCTGGGATGAGCACTAGATATGGTGCAAGTTTGAAAACAAACCGATCTGCTTCTGCTGGAATCAAATCTTCTTTGAAGAACAACTTGATTCCGTCAGCCAACGTTTGAAGAAGACCAAATGGCCCCCATCGCTGAGGACCAATTCGACTCTGCATGTCAGAAATTGCTTTGCGCTCGAACCAAATCATCAAAATAACTGATCCCATGAGAGCACCGAAGCCCACGAGCACTTTGATGATCACAATAAGGATTACGACGCCAGTGACGCCGTGGCTAAAGAGTGGGTCAGTCGATGCAAGAAGCGAGTTCATCGAGTTTCCAGACGTATTTGATTGATGAGAGATGTCGCGTCAATAATTGAGCGGACTGAATTTTCATCGCTTAGCTTTTCGACACCGAAAGGAATCTCGACAACACCGCGCGGAACATCGTTGTCGAGCTCCAGCAAAACGCTGATCGTCCCATTGGCTCCAACAGCATTAACGCTTTCACCACTCGCAGCCCCAATACGCTCAAAGTCAACATGATTCAACTTGAATGTCATTGGCTCGATGAGTCCGTGCAATGAGCTCGATCCCTGTACTGCAATTCCGTTGTCGTAAAGACGTCGTGACAAATTCACACGTAGTGCGTAGCCATCAACTGCTGGTGTTTCTATTTCGCGGCCAGCTTCAACTTGCGCCAATGTTGCAGCGTTTCCTCGTGGACCCTTGGTGACTTCATTAGATGAGGTAGCACCAACTGGTGCACCAAGTCCTACAGACTTCACAGATCTAATACCAGGGAATGCCATTGGGTCCATGCTGTGTCGAAGAGAGACTTCAGTGCTGTCAACAACTACACCATCAGTTGTTGCACTCTGAAGCACTGAGAGCGCTGGGTAGCCAGTTGTTGACTCAATGATCTTTGAGGTTTCCTCAACAGACTCAAGACCAATGCTCTGACCGTATTCCTCAGCGAGTTCAGACGCGATTGCAACGTCAGTCCAAGCAGACCCTGGTGGAACGATCTTTGGAGTGAGCGCACTAACTCGGCCTTCAATATTTGTAACCGTGCCGAGTCGTTCGTAGGAAACACTTGCTGGCAGAACTACGTCCGCATACGCAAGGCTTGCCCCTCCATGGCCACTGACAACAACAACCTCAGAATTTTCGAGTGCCCTAATGCCAAGTGTTGTGTCAGCAATATTTCCAAGCAGGCAGCCACCTAGTAATAACGTCGCCTTTTGTTCACCGCTTACCATTGCTTGAAGCTGGGCAATTGTGTCACGGCCAGCTCCCTGCGTATTTAGTTGTCGACCAGGAAGTAGTCCGGGGCTGAGTCCCATGTCGAGTGCACCATTGACGTTCGATCGACGCAGTGCAACAAGGAATTTTGCATCAGGATAGTTCTCAGCGAATGTTCGGATTGCCGATTCAATAATTGAGGCACTCTCGGCGACATTTGGTCTTCCAACTACGAAAACAACACCCTCGCCAGTTTCACCAATGAGCTTTTGAGCGTTAGTAATCTCATCTTTGTTGAAGAGAACGTCGAATGGCACAGTTCCAGTCACTAGCGCGTTAGCTGCGAGGTGCGCTTCCCCTGGGCGAATGGTAATAGTTGAACGAGCAACATTTGAAAGTGATGTGTTGCGAGCTGCCAGCTCAACAATTGAGTTTTTATCACGAACAGCACTCTCACGGAGGCGAAGGAACAAAATTGGTAACTCTTCGCGCAGATCTCCCGTAAGAGTTACAACGGTGCACGCACGAGCGGCCTCATCAATGGTGGCCTTTGGAAGTGCCTGAAGAAGTTCAGCATCGAGACCATCGCCATACTGCGCGTCAATATTCTCAGTTCGAAGAACTCCACGAGCGAAGCGCTCCCAAGCAAACGCACCTTCATTCGTAAGTGCTGCGCCACCAATAACACCGAGTGAGTTGCCATCACCGTGCAGCACTTTTGCCGCAGCGCTTAGTGCTTCGGCCCAGCTAACAGCAACTAGTTCACCATTACGTCGCACCATTGGCTCAGTTAATCGTGTCGATGCTTTTAAAACATTGGTTGATTCTTCATTGCCATCAACTGAGTCAAGGGTGAAGCGACCCTTATCGCAAAGCCAACCATGGTTAACAGGCTCAGAATCAACACCTAAAACTCGTGTGAGGCGGTTTCCAGAAGACTGCACCGCAACGCGACATCCAACCGCACACGTTGTGCATGTGCTTTCTACTTGCTCAAGGTCCCAAGGACGAGCGGTGAAGCGGTACGGCTTGGCGGTTAGTGCACCCACAGGGCAAATTTGAACTGTGTTACCAGAAAAGACTGAATCGAATGGTTGCGTTGGCGAAGGAGCAACTTCAATCAGGTCACCACGACCAGAGAAAGAAATTTGTGCATCGCCTGCGACTTCCGATGCGAATCTGGTGCAACGTGCGCACTGAATGCAGCGCTCACGGTCAAGAAGTACTAGTTCACCAATTTCAATCGGCTTAACGAAGTGTCGCTTTTCTTCAATGAATCGCGTCTCACCTGAACCGTGAGCAAGTGACTGGTCTTGTAGTGGGCATTCGCCACCCTTGTCACAGACTGGGCAGTCAAGCGGGTGATTCGCCAACAAGAATTCCAAAACACCATCTTGCGCTTTCTTTACTTTTTCTGAATCAGTTATGACGTTCATACCGTCACTGACTTTCAAGTAGCACGCAGGCTGCAATGTTGCGCCACGTGGTCCATCAACTTCAACAAGGCACATACGGCATATACCCACTGGTTCCATTCGCGGGTGGTAGCAAAAGCGTGGGATGTAGTCCCCTGCTCGCTCCGCCGCTTCAATGAGCAGTTCACCAGGCTTAGCTTCGAATGAACGGCCGTTCACCGTAATTGAAACAGTGGTGCGCACTTCATCAGTCATGCGGACATCCTCCGTGTTCAATGTGGGCAATGAATTCATTTCGGAACATCGAGATTGCAGAATTAACTGAGGAAGGGATTGATGGTCCTAGTACGCAGATTGTTGTCTGCTGTGGTGGCCATAAAAGTCCCGGTGAGATGTTGTCACAGAGGTCAAGGAGAAGATCGAGATCTTCAAGACGACCTCCACCATGTTCAATCCGGTACATCGCGCGCTCAATCCATCCAGATCCTTCACGACAAGGTGTGCACTGTCCGCACGACTCGCGTGAGAAGAACTTTGTAATACGCCATGTTGCACGCACAACGCATGAATCTTCATCAAAGACAACAACTGATCCTGATCCAAGCATCGAGCCCTTCTCAGCAACTTCATCTTGGCCAAGTGGAAGGTCAAGCAGATCTGGACCAAACCAAGGCGCGGAAACTCCACCTGGAATAAATGCCTTGATCTTCTTGTCGTCAATAATTCCGCCACCAAATTGAGGATCAAAAATTAAGTCTCGGAACGTGTTCTTCACCATTTCAACTTCGTACACGCCAGGGTTCTTGACTCGGCCAGCGAGAGCAAATAGACGTGTACCCGTTGAACGGCCTTCACCAAGTGCAGCGAACGCAGCTCCACCGTTGTTGATAATCCAAGGAAGGTTGGCCATTGTTTCAACATTGTTCACAACAGTTGGCTCGCCATAGAGACCAGTTACTGCAGGAAAGAACGGAGGCTTGATTCGAGGAAATCCACGCTTTCCTTCTAGCGCTTCAATGAGTGCGGTTTCTTCACCACAGATATATGCGCCAGCTCCTGGGTGCACAACAATGTCTAGAGAGAAGTCGGAACCGAAAATTTTGCTTCCTAGTGCACCGTGTGAATATGCATCGTTTACAGCTTGTTGTACACGCTCTAGACCCAAGGCGAATTCACCGCGAAGGAAGATGAACGCTTGGCTCACCTGAAGCGCATACGCCGCAATAATGACACCTTCAATTAGCTGGTGAGGGTCTCGCTCAACCAAGTAGTGATCTTTGAATGTTGCTGGTTCTGATTCGTCACCGTTTACAACTAGATAAGAAATAGGTGAACGACGAAGCATTGACCATTTACGGCCAGCTGGGAATCCTGCACCACCACGTCCAAGAAGTGAAGCAGCGTCTACTTCTGCTGCAACCTTTTCTGGGAACATCCCAAGTGCTTTCTTCAGTGCAATGTACCCACCTGTTTCTAAGAAACGAGAAAGTGTGAACGAGTCGTCAAAGTCTTTACGAGAAGAGACAATCTTTGGTGCACTAAAGGTAGCCATTACTTCTGCTCCTTCGCAGCTCGTGCTTCACGTGCAGTCTGTGCGGCGGCACGTTGTGCAGCGACTTCTTCACGAGGTGCTTGTAGTCCGTTACTTCTGCGAACTCTAATGAGAGTGCCGTGTGAAGGAATTTCTGAGTCACGCTTTCCATCGCGAACTTCTTCAATCATTGCATCGAACGTTTCAGGTGTTGTTGTACGTACGTAGCGGTGGTTTACTTGCACAACTGGTGCAATGTCGCAGTCGGCCAAACATTCTGTTTCTTCCAGCGTAAAGAGACCATCTGATGAGGTGCCGCCAACGGCGCAGCCGAGTTTCTTTGCTGCGTGCTCCAAGAGTTCTTCTCCCCCCGCGAGCAAGCATGCAATATTGGTGCAGATTCCAACAACATATTTTCCAACTGGCTCGAGATGGAACATGTCATAGAACGCTGCCGTTCCTCGAACTTCAGCTTCCGTAGTTCCAACGAGTCCAGCAACTTCAGTAATACCTTCTTCTGAGAGGTAGCCGTCTTGCTCTTGTGCCAAGTGAAGCAGTGGCAACATCGCCGAACGCTTTACTGGGTAGAGCGCGACTAAATCTTCTGCACGTTTGCGAAGGTCATTTTGGAAGTGGCTCATCGGTCCACCTCACCCATAACTGGGTCAACCGTAGAAATAACTGTGATTGTGTCAGACACTGAGCCACCGCGCATAAGTAGGGGCACTGCTTGGAGATTTACAAAGCTCGGAGCACGAACGTGAATTCTGTACGGCTTAGGACCACCGTCAGAAACGATGTAACAACCGAGTTCTCCACGAGGAGATTCAACTGCTGAATACACTTCCCCGGCAGGTACGTGGAAGCCTTCAGTGAATAACTTGAAGTGGTGAATGAGCGCTTCCATTGACTCGTTGATTCGTGCGCGAGGTGGTGGCGTAACTTTTGGATCTTGACTGCGGTAGTCACCACTAGGCATCATTTCCAGGCACTGGCGAACAATGCGGATTGATTCACGAATTTCATTTAGTCGAATTGCGTAACGGTCAAAGTTGTCACCGTAGGTTCCGACAATGACGTCAAAGTCAACTTTGTCGTACGCGAGGTATGGCATGGTGCGACGTAGGTCCCACGCAACACCAGTCGAGCGAAGAAGTGGTCCAGTTACGCCGAGAGCAAGAGCTTCTTCTGCAGTAATTGAGGCGACTCCAACCATGCGCTGGCGGAAAATTGGTTGACCAGTGAGAAGTGTGTCGTACTCAAATGTTCTGGCGTAAATCGTGTCACAAATTACTTGGACGTCGTCTTGCCATCCATCAGGAAGGTCCGCAGCAACACCACCAGGGCGAACGTAGTTGAGGTTCATTCGAAGTCCAGCAGTTTTTTCAAAGAACGCCAGAACTAATTCACGC
>CAIJWX010000027.1:0-3013 GCA_903824535.1 uncultured Actinomycetes bacterium
GGATTCATGGTTGGTAATAAAGAAATAGTTGCTGCGCTTACGAAACTAAAGAGTTACCTCGACTACGGAACCTTTCAGCCAGTGCAGATTGCAGCGATTGTTGCCATGAACGAAGCACAGTCGTACCCAGACGAGCTGCAAGTCATTTACCAGGCACGACGTGACACCCTTATTGAAGGTCTGAACCGAATTGGCTGGGAAGTTCCAGCCCCTAAGGGATCGATGTTCATCTGGGCGAGAATCCCAGAGCCGTACCGCGATTACTCATCACTTGAGTTTGCGAAGTACCTCATTGAAGAAGCTGACGTTGCAACTAGTCCTGGTGTTGGATTCGGCGAAGGCGGCGACGGACACGTACGTTTCGCACTTATTGAAAATGAGCTGCGCACCCACCAAGCAATTCGTAATCTGAAAAAAGCATTACCAAAGCTTGGCTAGTAGCTAAAGCCCTTAACCGCAACCTGTGCGGTTTCGATTTTTCCAAGCGTCTTGCCATCAATGACAAAACGGTCACTCGAGGTGCACGTCATTATGTAGAGAGTGGTGAGGTCTTTTCCACCAAGCGCACAAGCAAATGCCGTTTGAGTAGTTGATACTCGAGCAGTTACTTCTCCATTTGAATTAATTCGAAGCACTTCATTCGTATTTGGGAATGGATTCGCAAACCAAATTTGTCCTTCAGCATCAATGCAGTTGCCGTCTGGTACTGCGAATCCAGTGGGAGCCCATACTCGGCGGTTCGACAAAGTTCCGTCGTCAGCAATATCAAACGCGGTTAAGCAGAATCCAAATGTTTCACCAACAATGAGAGTTTTCTCATCCTGAGAGATCACTGTGCCATTGGGAAAGTTCAATTCTGGAACAACTTGGATGATTTTTCCGTTGCTGTCAAGAACTACAAGGTTCGTTGAAGGTGGTGGGTTGTTTAGGAGCCCCTCAACACCAACTTCACGTAGCAGTGTGTCGAGGTCGAATCCAAAGTTTCCGACGTAGCTGTAACCAGCTGGTGTAGTGAGCATGTCATTTGCCCAGAAGTTACAGTGCTCACTGATGTCTGCAAAGACTGTTGTAGTTCCTCCAGAGTGGCGCATTACTTTTTGATCAGTTGCTGAAACGAAGAGAAGGTCTCCATTGGCAAGCCACCCAAGACCAGAGGGCTGTGTTGGAACGCTGTGCTCAAGTCTTTCGTCGGTACCCTGTTCGTTCACTGAGTAAATTGCGCGGCGATAAAAGTCTGAGAACCAGAGTCTTCCTTCACGCCATCGCGGTCCTTCACCAAAACCAAGTCCCTCAGCAACAACTTTTGATTCGTACGCTTCCATGTTTCCCCCTATTTACTTTTTAAACCTATACCCACTCAAGATCGCATGAGTACTCGACTCCATGCGGCGTATGCAGGGTCTGCAAATACTGGATCCTCGGGCTCGAAGCGCTTGTCGGGCTTCCACAAGTTTGCTAATTCATCAATCGATCCCCACATTGTTCCAAGTCCGGCAATGGTCGCTGCTCCTCGAGCAGTTGCTTCTAGAGATTTGCTTCTAAGCACGGGCGATTTTGATTGTGTTGCTTGCAACTGCATTAGAAGATCCATGGCTGCGGCTCCGCCATCGCAGCGAAGCTCTTTTACGCCAAGGCCACATTCGTCAAAGGCATCAGTCATGGCCCTTACTTGGTAGGCAAGTGCTTCAACGAGTGCACGAGCGATGTTGCCTTTTGTTACGGCTTGGCTTAGACCTGAGATTGATCCGCGTACGTCACCACGCCAGTAGGGAGAGCCGAGTCCATTGAACGCGGGAATGAAATGAACACCTGCACTGTCTGGAACACTTAGAGCAAGTGGTTCAAGCTCACTCGCCGTTGCAATGAAATTCATTTCATCGCGTAACCACTGCACTGCGGCACCAGCAACGAATGCAGAACCTTCAACTGCGTATGCGGTTGTGTCGAACTCTCCGAGGTCCCAAGCAACGGTTGTGATTAGCCCATCAAATACCCCTGGGTTCTTTGCCCCAGCATTGGCCAAAATAAAAGCACCAGTGCCGTAGGTTGCCTTCACCATTCCTGTGCTGAAGCACGCTTGGCCGAAGAGGGCAGCCTGCTGGTCTCCGAGAACTCCTGTAATGCTCACACCCGCTAGTTCAGGAACTACAGCGCTCAGTATCTCGCCGAAGTTAGACCTTGACGGCTGAATGATTGGCAGCATTTCACGAGGCACTGAAAAAAGCCGCAGCATCGGTTCAGACCAGTCGAGAGTTTCTAGGTCCATGAGGAGTGTCCTTGAAGCGTTTGAAGGTTCCGTTACGTAGGTGCCACACAGTTTCCAAATGAGCCACGTATCAATCGTGCATAGTGCTGGTGATGTTGCTGCATTGAGCATTCCGTTATCGATCAGCCATTTCATTTTTGTTGCAGAGAAATATGAATCAAGAACAAGACCAGTTGTTCGTCGAACGAGGTCACCGTGTCCATCTTTTTCGAGTTCTTCACAAAGTGACGAAGTGCGCTTGTCTTGCCAGACAATTGCACGGTGAAGAATTTCTCCATTTGCACGATCAAATGCGACAGTTGTTTCACGCTGGTTGGTTATGCCTACTGAAAGGATTTTGTGACCCGCCGACTGAACCTTCCTCGCAATTTCGCCGAGGGTGGCAATAGCCAGGTCGGCGATTTCGTCCGGATCATGCTCGACGAGACCCGGCCCAGGAAAGTACTGGGTTAGCTCCCGGTAGCTTGAGTCAACGAGCTCACCGCTCTGATCGAAGGCCGCCGTACGGACCCCTGAAGTGCCTGCATCGAGGGCGAGAATTAGGTCCATAGGGGTCAGGCTACTTAGGGTTCGAGGGGTCTAAAGGACCGTATGGCGGGGGTAATAAAAATAATTCAAAAAAGCTCAAAATAGAGTTGACATGATGTAATTACAGTGCTGTAATAGCACAGCATCTTGCGATGTGCCGGTGGGAAACCACTACATATAGTGGTTTGGACCCCTTGGAGCGACTATCCTTGTTATCCC
>CAIJWX010000028.1:0-16557 GCA_903824535.1 uncultured Actinomycetes bacterium
AAGCTACTGGACCCGGGCTCGATACCCGGCATCTCCACAAAGGGAAAACCCGCACCGACAGGTGCGGGTTTTTTTATTGATTTCTTTTGAAACTATTTATTTGCTTTGGGAGCCCTGACAATAAATTTGTCTTTCTTCTGAGAAACTTTCCAACCTTCCCAGGTGAAGTCAGTAATTGATGTGAGACCTTCATCGAGCAGCCATCGTGCAACTTTGCCTTTCGCCGCCTTTGCCGCATGGCCAGCAGCGCCACTACCAGAACTATCAACAAAATCAATAGTTATAACGTGTGAGTGACGAGCAAGCTCTTCGAAATCAATTGAGGCTTCGTGTTCTTTTGGTAGCAAATTAATAATTGTTGCTTTTGCGTATTTTTTGATAAGCGTTGCCGTTACGAAGGGTTTCCAAAATTTTGACAAGACCCCAATGCCCGCAAGATTGACGTCCATCTTGAGCCGGTAATCAGCAATCAAATCTTCACCCATGGATAATCCATAAAGGCCTGAAGGAATAAGTAGCTGTTTTCTCTTAGAAGCTGACAGCTCATCTGGAGCAAGGTGTTCCCACACGACTCCCGAATAACGCTGGTACGCAGGAAGCAGCAAGGGCTTTCCAGCAGCAATCAGTTGTGATGATTCAACTGCACGCTCAAGCAGCGGGCCTCGTACTTTTAGTAATTTTTCAAGCTCAATTTTTGATGCTGATTTTAGAAATACTCCAAGAGCGTCACGGACATCACTTCTGGCACTTCGAAGCTGGGCGTCAAACGCGCCTGACGTAACTTTGCGCTTCCCTCCCGCCTCCTTGCCTTCAGAAGGCGGGAGAAGAATTACAAAGTTTTTGCTCACCGGACTACGGTACCGGTTGAACGTTACGCAGCGTTCAATACCTCCGGATTAATTCCATTCGCTTGTAGAAAGTGACGAACCTTAATTACTTGGTCGTCAGTTAGATCCTTAGGACGAGTGGAGCCAAATGAAGTTACAACTTCGTCAACAGTGACTGCCCAGTTTCCATTATGAGTTTCGTGAACTACCCCAAATCGCCCGAGAAGGACAAGGACGTCATGCCACTTGATGTTGTGATTTAACGGGTGACCGAAAATCTTTTGAGCAGTTGTTCGGTGACTGTGATCCAGCTTGAATGGCATGATTACTCCCTCGGTGAGGGACGAGGTTTTCTTCCCTCGTTTGCACTATCTACCCTTTAGAGGCTCTTGTCAAGTAACGCGACCAGTTCTACGTGCTCTGTCATTGAAAAAAGGTCGAAAGCCTCTAATTTTTTGAGCTCAAATCCACCAGCCAAGAGAAGTTTTAGGTCGCGAGCGAATGTTGCTGCATCGCAAGATACGTAGACCAGGCGGCGTGGCTCTCGTCTAATGAGAGCATCCACAACACCCTTTGCGAGTCCGCTCCTTGGTGGGTCCAGCACAACCACGTCGCCAGGAGAAACGGAGTCATTAATGGAACGTGGAGTTACGGCCCACTCTTTAACCTTCAGGTGGCGAAGACCGTCACCGTTCTGGCGAGCATCTCGCACGGCATACGCCGAAGACTCAACTGCAGTTACTTTTCCTGTTGGCCCAACCGCCTTAGCGAGTGGCACAGCAAATAGGCCAACACCACTAAAGAGGTCAACCACGTGGTCACCGGTCTTTACGTCTGCGAATTCAAGAACCTTCGATAGCAACATTTCAGGTGCATCTTTATGCGACTGCCAAAATGCACGCGGGCCAACTGAGAAGTAGTGTCCCTGAACCTCAACTCGAGACTGCGTTGATGGCTCAAGTGGCTCACCGTGAAGTGAAGTGATCTCGTAGATAGTGCCACGGTGCGTTTCGCGACGAGAAACTGCGAATGGTTCTCCGTCACCAATAGCGCGGAGCTCGACTTCCTCGGCGCCGTCCCATGACGATTGAAATGCCGGGGCGAACTTGGAGTTTGCTATCCAACAGGCGTCAATGGCAATAAGTTCATGTGACCTAGCTAAGTGAAGACAGAGTTGACCATCTTCATTGACCGAGCAGCGAAGTCGTGTACGAGATCCTTCAGCGCCAGATTCAGGCGAAGTGATTGTTACGTCGTATTCAATTCCTGCGATTCGCTTTAGATGCTCTGTTACGAGAGCCTTCTTCCAGTTGAACTGGGCAGTCGTTGAGGCATGTTGGAGGTCACATCCGCCGCATCCACCTGGGTAGGCAAACTGGCACGGGGCGCTCACTCGCTCAGCGCTGGGTTCAAGAATTTCAACGGCATCGCCACGAGAGAATGAAGCAGTTGTCTCGGTAACACGAACATTTACAAATTCGCCAGGAAGGCTGTGTCGAACAAAGACCACTCGACCATCAGGAAGTCTTCCAACGGCGCCACCGGTTGCTGGGCGTTCAATGCGTACGGGCACTGGTGCCGCTAAGAAATTGTCACTACTCACCTACTAAGCCTACTTAAGTACGGTTCAGAGTTGCGATTCGAGAAAAGTTGCAAGATGATCAACGATTCGAACACCGTCTGGACGAGTTGCTCCGTACAACGTTGTGCCGGGATTCGCTTCCAGAACAACCCAGCCATCTGGCCCCAAGAGAAGATCCACACCACTCCACAAAAGACCAAGTGACTCTGATGCATTAACTGCTAGTTCTTTAGCTTCATCTGGAACATCGAGTGCTTCTTCAAAATGAGAGCCCTGAGCCAGATTGGTTCGCCATTCACCTGGCGCCGGGCGACGTCGAAGCGAATAAACAACTTCTCCATTAATAACTGTGGCGCGGATGTCATCAGTCCACTCAATAAGTGGCTGCACAATGAAAGCTTCATCGTTTGGCACATCTGTTCCTGGAATCTTTTCAACCCCATGGCCTCCGCTCCCGCGGCGCTTCTTTAGAACTACTTGGATCTCCTTTACCGGGCCTTTGGCGAGGTGGGTATCTGGATGAGCAATTGCGTCACGCTGAAAACTTAGAGCTGTTTTCCATTTGTCACTCGCGTTGTCGTGCAGCGAAGGATTATTAAGAACTAACACACCTTGTTGTTCAAGTGCCAGACCTCTAGAAATATTTACTGCCTTGCCACTTCGAAGAATGGCTAGATCAATATCACTTCGAAGAAGGTCGCCCGCAGGTTCGTCCCACCACATAACAACCTCGTGGCCGCGAAGCATCAAGTTTTCTGCCAGTGAATTGTTGCGTCCGATTTCATAGAGTGCTGATGGTGGACCAGTGCGCCCTTTTTCACGGGCACTTGTGAGAATGGCAATAACAGCCACTAAGCAGTTGGAGCGAGCCCGGCACGCGCTAAGAAAGTGTCAACGAGCGCCGAAACTCGACGCCGTGCTTCGGGGGTTTCTGAAACAGCTTGTTCCAACATTTCAGTTGAATACATTCCAGGGTCTCTAGAAAGTTCAAACCACTCATTAAGTAGCTGGCCATCAATTTCAGGATGGAACTGCACTGCAAAATTTTTACCAATCGCGAATGCTTGTACTGCTCGCGGCGATGTTGCAAGAATTTCGGCGTCCTGAGGAATTGTGCACGAGTCGTAATGAAATTCAAACCAAGGACCACGAGTTATGCCCGAGCCGGCAACTGGTTCAATTTCGTACCAGCCAATTTCAGCTTCCTCCGCCTTTGCAACACTTCCGCCATGAAAGGTGCAGAGCGCCTGAGCACCAAAACAAATACCGAACACTGGAATGTCATTTTTGACAGCATCGCCAATAAGTCTGAGTTCGCGATCAAACCATGCCGACTTCACCTCAGGGTCATAGACCGAGTCCTTTGAGCCGAGAATGACAAGGGCGTCCATTCCATCGAGTGACGGAGTTGGCAGATCAGTATTCAATGCTTCTAAGTAGACGTTGTAGCCCAACTTTGCGAACGATTCACCAACAAGTCCCGGACGGTCTTCTTCTTCGTGTTGGATAAAAAGAACGTTTGGCATTATTTCATTGAAGCAACGAATGCTTCCCAGTTTGCAAGAGAAGTGGCACCTGCATTGTTCTCGATTGCTCGCACGAGGTTGGCAATACACATATCAACAACAGTCTTCGCCATTGGCTCGAGAGTATCTGTTCCATTTTCGTCAATGAAGCGCGAATGGGCTGCTTGCAGCACGGTGTCGTAAGTCATAACTGAATACCCGCCACAGTTATTCCAAATTCGTTTGATGTCAGCAAGTGCGCGAGAGCCATTGGTTGGAGACATTGTTACGACAACGGCATTCATGGGCTTTCCAACAATGCTGTTCTTGGGAATCATTGGGCGACTCGCCCAGTCGATTGCGTTCTTTACAGCGCCTGGGATTGCGTAGTTGTATTCAGGGCTAGCCCAGAACACTCCGTCAGCAGCATTAAGAGCTTCACGAAATGAAGCAACACCGGCCGGTGAGTTCTCACCGTCGAGGTCACCGTTGTAGAGAGGAATCAGACCAATGTCGAACGTAGTTGCTTCGTACCCAGAAGGAAGGTTTCTTGTTACGTACCCAGCGAGTCGTGTATTGAATGAATCTTTACGAAGTGAACCGGAGAGTACGAGAATTTTTTTCATGACATCTGACCCTAATAGAAGCTGGGAGATACTCAACCCTCTGGAAGAGACCAACCCATTGAAGTTGCGATTTCTTTACACGTGGGACAAAGTGGATACTTCTTTGGATCCTTACCCGGCACCCACTCTTTGCCACAGAGTGCCTTAACGGGTGTTGAGTTGATCATCCCCTCAACAACTGAGTTGTTGAGCTTTTTAAATTTTCCACTCTTTTTGTGGAAACCCTCAAGAACAATGTGAGTAAAGCGTTCGTGGTCGCCTTCGTCTATCTGAGGTGTAGTGACTACATGGAGTTCTGTATCTGATTGAATGCTCACGTCTAAAACCCTACCCATCTGGGTAGTCTCTTAGTGACATGAAGCGCCGCAGAAAAAAACCAGAAAGTACTCGACCTCTTGGGCGTGTGTCTTCACACTTCACACGTGAGGGCACCCCTAAAAGTCCGTACCGGACACAAGCAGAAGCCATGAGTGCCGCTCAGCTTGCGTGGACTCTTAACGGGGCTGAACTTGATGCCTACCGCTGTGACTATTGCCATCAATGGCATATTGGTAAGCGCTTCAGCCGCGATTAGCCAAAACAAGGCCTAAGCGACAATAATGTAATGACTTCCTAGGAAAGGCTTTACATGTCAGTTCAGGCATACATCTTGATTCAGGCAGAAATTGGATTGAGTGAAAAAGTTGTATTAGCTACGCGCGGAGTTCCTGGCGTACTTGAGTCTTTCGAAGTCACTGGGCCATACGACGTAATTGTTCGCTGCGAAGCCGAAAGCGTCGACATGCTCGGAAAGTTCATCATTGGTGCGATTCAAAAGGTTCCCGGGATCACCCGTACTTTGACGTGCCCTGTTGTAAATATCTAACCGAACGCACCCGCTGCATCTAGCGCAGCAACTTGTTCGTCAGTAATTCCCCAACCCTTTAGGCCTTCGCGTGTTCGTGCACCCGGTGCACTCGGCGCTGAGCTAATTGATCCAGGGGTCTTAGAGAAACGTGGAGCAGGATTTGGTTGCGTTGCACCTTTGGTGGTGTACACATTGCGCTCTGCATTGTAAGGATGCGTTGCTGCCTCGCTTGGTGAAAGAACTGGTGTTGTGCAGGCATCGGTGTCAGCAAATATTTCAGTCCACTCATCACGAGTTTTCGTAAGAAATATTTCTGTAAAACGAACTTTCATCTCTGGCCACATGTCACGGTCCATTTGAGGTGGAAGATCCGACGGATTTACTCCTAAGCCATTAAGTAGCTCTGCATAAAACTTTGGCTCAATGGCGCCAACCGCCATGAACTTATGATCTTTTGTTTCGTACACTTCGTAAAAATGAGCACCAGTGTCGAGCATGTTTGTTCCACGCTCTTCGTTCCAGTAGCCCATGTTCATGAATGCATGCGTCATTGTCATCAGTGACGAAGCGCCGTCGACCATTGCAGTGTCGACAACTTGACCTTCGCCAGTTGCTCGAGCGTTCAAGAGAGCTGAAACAACGCCGAACGCAAGAAAAAGTGCTCCGCCACCGAAGTCACCAACGAGGTTGAGCGGTGGAACTGGCTTGTCGCCTGCGCGTCCAACGGGCCACAACGCACCAGCAATGGATATGTAGTTAATGTCGTGGCCAGCTCGTTGACTCAGTGGTCCTTCTTGACCGTAGCCAGTCATTCTGCCGTACACGAGCTTGGGGTTTCGCTTCCAGACATCTTGTGGGCCAACACCTAGGCGCTCGGTAACGCCAGGTCGGAAACCTTCAATGAGAACGTCAGCCTGCTCACAGAGTTGCAGCACGAGTTCTTTTCCAGACTCATTTTTAAGATCAACAGCGACAGAAGGACGTGAGCGGTTAAGTAGATCCCACGTTGGAGCATCGGAAGCATTGATATCGCCTCGTTCTAAACGGAGTACGTCAGCACCAAGGTCTGCGAGCAACATGCACGCGTATGGCCCAGGGCCAATGCCTGCAAGCTCAAGAATTTTTACACCGTCGAGTGGTCCGGCCATTGGTTAGTCCCACCAAAGATCGTGACCGAGAACGCCCTTGCCAATGAGTCCAAGTTGTACTTGGCTCGATCCTTCAACAATCGTGAGCTGGCGAGCATCGCGGTAATAGAGCTCCATGGGGTGATCTTCCATGTACCCAGCTGCACCCAACATCTGCAGAGCAATCCCTGAGGCCTTTACGGCAACTTCTGATGCGTAGTACTTACACATTGAAAGCATTGGAACGTATTCCTTGGTGTACTTGCCATCATCAGCCAGACACGCTGCACGGTACGTCAGTAGACGTGCGGCTTCGATTTCAGTAGCGCACTTCGCAATCTCCCACTGAATTCCTTGGAACTCAGAAATTGTCTTTCCGAAGGCTGCACGATTTTTTACATACTCAGTTGCGTACATCAGCGCACCCTCTGCGAGGCCAATGCCGCGAGCAGCAACAATCGGGCGCATTGCATTGAGCGCCTGCATGATGAGCAAGAAGCCCCCGTGGATTTCCTGCTTAGGCCCAATGTGCACGTTGTCTAGAACAATGTCTGCAGTGTCAATTCCACGTACACCCATTTTTCGGTCTACGCGTGGACGACTTAGTCCTGGAGTATTCGCATCAACAATGAAGCATCCAATTTCAGAGTGGAGTCGTGAAGACGCCTCACCCTTCTTGGCGAACACAATGAACCAGTCAGCTTGCATTCCACCAGAAATCCAGCACTTCGTTCCATTCAAAATGTAACCACCAGTGACTTCAGGATCTGCTTTTGCAGTTGTCTGCATTCCCGCAACATCTGATCCGGCGCCCGGTTCAGAGAGACAGAACGATGCGCGCTGGCTTCCGTTTGCGATGCCCGGAAGGTAACGAAGTTTTTGTTCTTCGGTTCCAGCAATCATGATTGGTCCACTTGGAAGTCGCGTCAACAGCAACATAAGCCCAATGACGTTTGAGTACTTTGTAACTTCTTCAATGGCAATTGTTAAACCGAGAATGCCCGCTCCAGAGCCACCGTATTCCTCTGGAATGCAAAGTCCCAGAAGGTCTGCCTTCTTGAATTCATCAAAGATGTCCTGAGGGTATTCGCCCGTTGCATCAATTTCTCGAGCCCTTGGCTTGATCTTGTCTTGGGCCAGGCGACGCACCGTTTGCTGGAGTCCCTTTAATTCATCTGATAGTTCAAAGTCCATGTTCAGAACGATAGTTCGCTTTGTGACAACATGAGTCGTGACAATTTTTAAGCGCGACAGTGCACTTTCTGCAATGGCAACAAAGACCTATGACCTGGTGGTAATTGGGGCGGGCATGACCGGGACTGGTGTTGCGCTAGACGCCGCATCACGTGGCCTCAGCGTTGCGCTGATTGACCGTGGCGATATTGCGAGCGGAACAAGTTCGAAGTCTTCAAAAATGGTGCACGGTGGACTTCGTTACTTGCAACAAAAAGAATTCAGACTCGTTTATGAAAACCTACGTGAGCGCCAACGCCTTTTAGAAAATGCTCCATTCTTAGTGCGTCCGCTCCCCTTCTTAATTCCAATATTTGCCAACAACGCAGTCATGAGAAAAACTCTTGTCAAGGCGTACGGCTCGGCTCTTCGCCTCTACGACATAACTGGTGGATGGAGAATTGGTCAGCGCTACAAGAAAATTACTGCGAGTGACGCTATTGCGCACTTACCAACTCTGAAAGACAACAACCTCGCCGCTGCATTCATCTACATGGATGCACGTGGTGATGACGCACGAGTCGCATTAAGCATTGCGAGAACTGCTGCTCTTGATTTCAATGCTGATGTTGCTAACTACGTAAAAGCAGTCAGCGTTACTCGCAGTGAAAATGGCCTAGTTAATGGAGTTGTTTGCCGTGACGAACTCACTGGAGCTGAATTCACTATTACGACTCGAACAATCGTTAACGCTTCTGGCGTATGGGCAGATGACATCTTCACCATGGTGAATCACGATGCCACCCATCACATCAAGCCTGCGAAGGGAATCCACGTAAGTGTTCCCAGGGACCGACTCCCGGCTGACGTTGCTGCAGTACTTAACGTGCCTGGAGACCGACGCAGCATCTTTGTTGTTCCATTTGAAGATGCACCGTTCACATTTATTGGAACAACAGATACTGCGTACGACGGCTCTATTGATAGACCTGAATGCACGCCAGAAGATATTGCGTACTTGCTCAACGCGGTAAACAACTCGACCTCATCAAACATCACCACCGCAGACATCACCGGTCTTTGGGCCGGACTTCGCCCACTACTTGCTCCAAAGAGTGGAAAAGAGCTCAGTGAACGGACTGCCGACCTATCTCGACGACACCAAGTCACAGATTCGAAGGATGGTGTAGTTCACATCACTGGTGGAAAGTGGACCACGTACCGACAGATGGCTGAAGACACTGTTGATGCACTTCGTCCGTATTTCTCGAATTTGAAATCAGTTCGAACCAAGAACTTGAGATTTCACGGTACGAGTAATTGGCGAGCCAAGACTGAAGTCGAGCAACACCTCTACCAGCGCTTTGGCGCCGAGGCGCAAGACATTCTGGCGCTCGTTGCAGCTGACCAGAATTTGGGCTCAACACCAATTGAGGGTCAGCCCTATCTGCTCGCAGAGTTTGTCTTTAGCGCTCAAAATGAGATGGCAACATCACTCACTGATGTCCTGACCAGACGAACGCGTGCTCATCTACATGACGCCAGAGCAACTCTCAAGGCAGCACCAGCAATTTGCCAGGCAATTGCACCAATTTTTGGTTGGACTCCTGATGAAATTTCTACCCAAGTGCAGCGTTACGCAGCACTTGTAGAAAGTGAATTTAAGAGCGCCGGTCTAGTTCTGTAGGGTTCAATAATGACCAAACCAACAATGCCGAACAATTACCCCAGTGGTGAATTCTCATCAGTAGGGCCAACCGCTCCTGAAGCCCTGCTTTCAGACTTGAAGTCTTCAAAGATTGCCTTCGACGTAACAACTGATGTTCGCGCACAGCATGGTCGCGACTGGTGGCCACTTTCGATTCGTGACGTAAGTGAAGGTCGAGTGCCTCACTGGCCGGGCGTTGTTGTAACACCAAAAACAACTGCAGAAGTTTCTGAAGTCGTAAAGATCGCCGCTAAGCACAAAATCTCATTAACACCTCAGGGCGGACGTTCCGGAGTTGTTGGAGGAGCAGTGGCAGTTGATGGTGCGATTGCACTTGACCTCACGGCGCTCGACAAAATTATTTCGATGGATGTTGAATCAGGACTTGTTCACGTTGAAGCTGGTGTATTCGGCCCAGACCTTGAAAAATCAGTAAACGAAAAAGGTATGACTGTTGGACACTTCCCCCAGTCATTTGATCTCGCAACTGTTGGTGGATGGATTGCCTGTAGAGGGGCTGGACAATATTCCAACCGCTACGGAAAAATCGAAGACATGGTTCGCTCTCTCACCGTGGTCTTAGCCAATGGTGATGTTGTAACAATTGGTGGCCGCGGGCCGCGTCAAGCTGTTGGCCCTGACATGTTGCAACTCTTTGTTGGCTCCGAAGGAACACTCGGCATCATCACTGAAGCAACGCTGCTACTGCGAAAGAAGCCGTCATACGAACTTAGAAGTGCATTCAGCTTTGACACCTTTGCGCAAGGTCTCGATGCTTGCCAGCGAATTTTGCAGCGTGGCGCCAAGCCAGCCGTTCTTCGTCTCTACGACGTAGCTGAATCAAAGAGGAACTTTGAAATTGAAGAGTGTGCGCTCATTGTTCTTGAAGAAGGAGACCCCGGTCTTACTGATGAAACAATGAAGATTGTTGACGAGGAATGTGCCAGCGCCAAAAAACTTGACAGTTCACACGTCGCGACATGGCTATCGCACCGAAACAATGTGAGTTCACTAGTTCCACTTTGGGACGCAGGCATCATTGTGGACACCATTGAAGTATCAGGGCCATGGAGCATCTTGAAGGAGATGCACGAAAGCGTCGTAGCGGCACTTAAGGAAGTCCCGACAACACTCGCCGCCACTGTTCACCAGAGCCATGCCTATGACGATGGGGCATGCCTGTACTTCACGTTTGCAGGGCGCCCTGGAGGCGATCCAACGAATTACTACCGCAGCGCTTGGGACGCGGCCTCACTCGCCGTTCTAGCCAGCGGTGGAGCCCTTAGCCACCACCACGGCATTGGACGCAACCGAGCTCGATTCGTACAAGAAGCACTTGGTTCCTCTTTTGATTTACTTGTCACCATGAAGAAAGCATTGGACCCAGAGAACATTATGAATCCTGGCGCCCTCGGCATTGGAGCAAAGCCTTGGTAAAAGCCCTCGCTATTGATGTTGGAACGACTTCGATTCGAACTGCAGTTGTTGACGACCAGGGAAACGTTTCTCATATCCATCAACAAAAACTCACCGTCACCTCCCCACAGCCTGGTGAAGTTGAGCTTGACGCGAATGAAATCAAGCGACTTGTTTTAGATCTCTCATCAAAAACCCTTAAAGACGGTGGTCCTTGCGATGTTGTTGGCATTACTAACCAACGCGCTACAACAATTGTTTTTGATGCAGCAACAGGTGAACCTGTTGGCCCAGCACTTGGCTGGCAAGACCTTCGAACAGTTATTGACTGTCTTATCTTGCAAGGTGACAATATTCGCCTCGCACCAAACCAGTCAGCAACAAAAGCAAAATGGTTAGTTGAGCACTCGGGACGTGCGTCAAAAGAACTTCGCTTCGCAACTATCGAGACGTGGATTGCCTACGTCATTAGCGGCGGAACACTTCACATAACTGACCGCTCAAACGTAGCGGTAAACGGATTCGTTTCGCTAGACATAAATAGCTGGGACCAACATGTTCTTGATTCTCTGAAAATCGATAACGACATGATGCCGAGCATCGTTGACACCATGGGTGCACACGGAATTGCTAGCGCACTCGGCAATATTCCTATTACCGCACTAGTTGGTGACCAGTCAGCATCATTATTCGGACAAAGCTGCATCACCAAAGGAACCAAGATCACATTTGGTACTGGTGCCATGCTCAACATGATTGATGGCTCAAAGGGGCCAGAGAACCTCAGCCGATTCACATCTGGGTGCTTTCCAATCGTTGCTCGCAGCCAAGGTGGAGAAATGACTTGGGGTATCGAAGGGATTGTTCTTTCAGCCGGGTCCTGCCTCGAGTGGATAAAGAACGAGCTCGGACTCATTAATGACTTCGACGAACTCGAAGCGCTCGCCACCTCAGTTCCTTCTGCAGACGGCGTTTCATTCGTTCCAGCGCTCGCTGGACTTGGGACCCCCTACTGGGACTTCGGTGCCCGTGGAGGGTTCTTTGGCCTTACACGTGGGACCACTAAGGCCCACATGGTTCGAGCCGTACTTGAAGGCATTGCTCAGCGCGGAGCTGACCTAGTGCAAGCAAGTGAAGCACAGTCTGGAACAAAGCACGATGAGATTCGAGTCGATGGCGGCATCACGGCGAATGAATTCTTCTTGCAGAGCTTCAGTAACTTCACTGGACTTCGCGTAAGTGTCTCAACTGAAAGAGAAGCCACGACACGTGGTGCGGGTCTTATGGCACTTGTTGCTGCTGGGCACCTAACTCTTGATCAAGTTGAAAATTTATGGAATCCAGCTAAAGAATTCACTCCCCAGATAACAGATGAAGAACGTGAAACTCTTCGTAAACAGTGGGCAATGGTCGTTGCGCGTACCGAAAAGACTATTCCTGAACTAAGTTCTGTTCAGTTCTAGTTTTAAGGAAATTACATGAGCATTGACCAACCAGTTCCATCAACAATGAACACACTGCGTCGAGTTAGTTCGCGCTGGTGGGTACTTCTCATTATCTTGATCTTGCTCGTTGGTGGTGCCGTAATGATTTCTCACCACTCTGCTCGAGGAACTGTTTCAGTTGTGGGCAGTGCCACCGTTAGTGCAACGCCAGATACCGTTGCTTTCCAAGTTGGTGTTAATACAACTGCGTCTACCCCTGGTGGCGCTCTCAGTGCGAATAATGCACGTATGGCTCTGTTGCAGACTGCTCTCACAACTAGTGGCGTTGCAAAGAAGTGCATTCAAACTTCAAATCTCAGCGTTAACCCAACAACTAACAACGCTGGCGTCATTACTGGGTACAGTGCAACTGACACAGTGAGCGTTTCAATGCCCAACACATCAAAAAACGGAACAATCATTGATAATGCTGTTCAAGCTGGAGGAACTGGCGCGCAGCTAAGTGGCATTTCGTTCTCGCTCTCTCACAATGGTGATGCACTCAAGTTGGCTCGAGCACAAGCGCTCGAAAATGCAAAGAGCATCGCCACGAGTCTCGGCGAAACTGGAAAGTTCCATGTTGGAAGGATTAAGAACCTTACTGACAATGAGTCGCAAAATACTCCTACCCCGATTATGTACGACGGTGTCGCGTCTTCTTCAATGAAGGTTGGCGTGCCAATTCAGTCTGGAACTCAAACAGTGAGTGTCCAGGTAAACGTTGTTTATTTCATAAACAACTAATTATTCCCAGGGGTGCAACTCCATTGCACGAGTGAGCGTAGTTTTCTCATCGAGAAGCACTTTAGAAACCATTAGCCATCTTGGCTGGCTGAGAGAAAGTATTCCTGTCACTACGCCGTCACGCGAGTACAGCGCTAACCATTTTCCTTCTTCATCACTTCCAGCGACTCGAACCACATCGTCACTCGGGCGCGGGTGGCCCAGCATCTGAATTTTTTTGCCGTACTGATCAGACCAGAAGTAAGGAACCATGTCAGGAGCCACTTCGCCCTTGGCCCAGTAGCTAGATAGCGCCGCTGCATGATCGGTAGCCACCTGCCAGTGTTCAATTCGTGTCAGTGCGCCTTCAAAAGGAAATTTGGCAACATCTCCAATGGCTCCGATGGTTGGCGTGGCGAGTAGGTGTTCATTAACTACTACCCCACCATCAAGTGGCAATCCAGACGACTCCAACCATTCGGTGTTTACTACTGCCCCAACTCCGAGAATGATCGCAGCAACTTCAAGGAAAGATCCATCAGCAAACTCTATTGAGCCATTTTTTATGTCACTGATTTGTTGATTAGTACGAAGTTCTATTTCAGCATTCGCTGCAAGTGGCAGTAGCCACTGTGACGCTTCAGGGCCAAGAGCACTAATAAGCGGGCGCTCTAGAGCTTCGAGAACTACTGGGATAAAGCCGCGTGCCTTGAGTGCAGTCGCGGCTTCTGCACCAATGAAGCCTCCACCAATAACAGCAACCTTTGCGCCATCAGGCAGCGTTCCAAGATGAGCGTTTAGGCCTTCGATATCTTGACGACTTCTAATGGTGTGAACGAGTGATTCATCTGTAAAAGAAATTCGTCGTGCCCGAGTACCCGTTGCGATGACTATGTGAGTGCCACTTATAATTTCGCCATTTTCGAGTGTGATGGAATTGCTCTCTGCGTCAAGGGATTTGCCAGCAACACCGAATACCGTGGTGATGTCTGCTGCTTCGAGCGCCTCAGCACTAGCCAGAACTGTTTTATCGAGTTCCCATTTGCCAGAGAGAATTTGTTTTGAAAGTGGTGGGCGGTCGTACGGCGCGTAGGGCTCATCACCAATAAGCGTTACCTTGCCCGTGTACCCATCTCGGCGTAGTGATTCAATGAATCGCCATCCGCTAAGCCCGGCGCCGACTACAACTACATGATCAGATGCAGAAAGTGTCATCGTGCGAACATTGAAAGCCACTGTTCTTTTGAAACAGGAGCCAGGACGAAGTTGTTTTTGCGTACTTCGCCCATTGGGGCGTGACGTTCTGCGGAGTAGAGGTGACCGGGATAGAGCACCACTTCATCTTTAATGACGGCGAGTCGCTCATTGAGCGAAATGTACATTTCTTCGGGCTGCGAATAAGGGAAGTCCGTACGGCCACATCCATCTACGAAGAGAGTGTCGCCACTTATGAGGCAATTGTTTACGAGCATGCACTGGCTACCCGGAGTGTGGCCCGGGGTGTGGATGAATTCAATCTCAAAGCTTCCGACTTTCAAGATGTCGTGGCTCTGGTGCTGCACCAAGTTCACCTCTGCAACACCTGTCCCCTTGGTGACCCACGCAACTTCAGTTTCTTGAACGTGAATAGGAACATTTCTAAATTGAAGTAGTTCTGCGATGCCTGGGATTTCGTATCCCATTAGGTCCCCGCCAATGTGGTCAGCGTGAAAATGAGTCGCGATCGCACCAACAACTTTGAGCCCATCTGCTTCGACGATTTCAACAAGTTCCGTTGGGTGGTACGAAGGATCAACAAGAATTGCTTCACCTGTTTCACGGTCGCCAATTGCGTAAGCGAAATTGAGCATCTGGCGAGCAATATCGTTACCAACTGCAAAGTCACGGCCAGCGAGTAGTTGGCGAAAATAAAACGAATCGGTCATTCTTCGTTAGCTACCTGAGCAATTCGAGGTGCGAGCTCTTCTACCTTGGCTTTAGTGGCGTCGAGTCGAGCCTCCAGAGATTCAATGATTGCCGTAGCGCGCTCGAGCTTCACGAAAAGGTCATCAACTGACACTTCTCCTTCGTCAAAGGACGCAACAATCGCATTTAGCTCTGTTGCTGCTTCATTCCAGTCCATGTTGTTACTCATGAGGTTCCATCTTTCTTATTTACTGTTGTATCAAATGATCCATCGCTAACGAGAACTCGTACATTTTCGCCCACTGCAACATCACTTAATGACTTGACCACTCGCCCGCTGGCGTTTGTCGTTACCGACCAGCCCTGGGCCATGCGCTTTTTAGGGTCGTAGGCGCTGAGCAGTTGCTTAGTGCTGGAAATAAGTTGTTGCGAGCTAGTAAGTATGTGTCGACTCTGCATGAGAAGCTGCTGGCGAACAGTGCCTAAGTGACGTTGTTCGCCGCGGAGTCTGTCTCTCACAGCAAAGATCATTGTTCGACGACGTTCTGCGAGAAACTGAGTTGCTTCTTCCAGCACATCGGTTGTTCCGTCCATAATGCGCTGAGCTGGAACAATCACTCGACGTTGATGCCAGTCACTAACCAGTGCTGCAATCTCTTCACCAAGTTTGGTCGGAGTGATTGCTCTGGTGTGAGCCACGATGTCCGCAATTGACTCGTCACCGGTGTGACCAATTCCGGTAAAGACTGGCGTTGAGCTCGCGGCGATTGCTCGAGCAATACGTTCATCATCAAAACAAGAAAGGTCACCCTTCGATCCTCCACCTCTAACGAGACAGATGATGTCAACGCCGTGTGCGTCAAGGGACTGAATAGCGCTAACAATTTGTGGTGGCGCGCTGTCACCTTGGACAGCGGTCTTTACAAGTGTGATCTCAAATCCGTATCCAGAATTAAGCAACTGACCCGTGAAGTCGCTGTAGCCCTCAGTGCCTGGACTTGCAACAAGGCCAACGTGAAGTGGAACAGGACTCAACGTAGTTTTCTTATTCGCTTCAACAATTCCTTCGGCGTGAAGTTTTGCAATTAACTCGGCACGCTTCTTTGCCGCATCGCCAAGTAGCCCTTCAACATCAACTTGCATGATGGTGAAGCCGATCTTTCCTTGCGGCGCATAGACGTCAACGTAACCAAGAAAGTTCACAACCATTCCTGGTTTAAGAGTGATGCCCTCTTCAGTAAGTTTGCGCTTTAGCGAAGCCCATGGGCCCTGCCAGCAGTGTGTGCCAAGCATTGGCCGCCTCGCATCAGACGCCGATGATCCAGCGTCGACGAGGTCAATGTAGATATGTCCTTTTTCGTAGACCTTCGCGATCTCGCCCCTCACCCATTGAGGGTTTCTTTTTCCGTAGGCAGATTCCAGCTGGGCGGTCAAAAGTTCATAGAACTCGCCCACCTCATGGATATGGGTATCGGTTGAAATATCGTCAGGAACCACGAGGCGAGGCTACCTGCCCCCAGTGACAAAAAGTTGCCTCTTGAGGTTTTTCGTTCCGTGTGTCAGAATTGATGCGGATAGTGAGAGGACTGGGTAGCCGCATTACTTGGCAACAAGTAGTGAGGAAAGTCGGGGCT
>CAIJWX010000029.1:0-2903 GCA_903824535.1 uncultured Actinomycetes bacterium
AGTGCGAATGTGGTTGACACGACTGGTGCGGGCGATACCCACGGTGGTGTGTTTATTGCAGAACTCGCAAAAGGGACTGGAGTCACAGAGGCATTAACTCGTGCGAATGCAGCATGTGCAATTGCGATTGGAAAACTCGGACCAGCTACTGCACCAAGTTCTGAAGAAATAACCACGTTCTTATTAATGAACTAAAGCACCTTCGAAAGAAAAAGCTTTAGACGTTCTGAAGTAGGAGAACTGAGTACTTGTCCTGGCTCGCCAGACTCCTCAATCACACCTTGGTCTAAGAAATAGACCGAGTTCGCAACTTCACGCGCAAAGTTCATTTCGTGCGTCACAACCACCATGGTCATACCTGATCTGGCGAGGTCTTTCATTACGTCGAGCACTTCGCCAACAAGCTCAGGGTCGAGCGCTGATGTTGGCTCATCGAACAACATGAGCTTTGGCTCCATCGCGAGCGCACGGGCAATCGCTACGCGCTGCTGCTGTCCACCTGAGAGCTGACTCGGATAGTTTGCTTCTTTTCCGCTGAGGCCAACGCGTTCGAGAAGTGAACGAGCCTTTTCAACCGCGGCGGCCTCTGAGAGGCCTTTCACCTTTATTTGTCCCACTGTGATGTTGTCAAGAACATTCATGTGGGCAAAAAGATTGAAACGCTGAAAGACCATTCCAATTTGCGCACGTTCAGAACAAATCTGCTTGTCATTTCTTTCGTAGAGTTTTCCACCTCGTGCTTCGTAGCCAACGAGCTCACCGTCGACACGAAGTTCACCGGCATCGTGTTTTTCTAAGTGATTGATGCATCGAAGTAGCGTGCTCTTGCCTGATCCAGATGGGCCAATAAGACACGTCACCTCACCTCGCGCGACTTCAAGAGTCACGCCACGAAGTACATCAACGGCACCGTATGACTTTGTTACGCCCTTGGCGCTCACCATAGGAGTTGTCATCGGGACTCCTTCGCTGGGCGAGGAGTTCGGAATTTAGAAGTAATTCCACTCACGTCGCTACGAATTCGCTGGATTGGTGTTGGCGGTGGTGTGCGAAGTGCACCCTTGGCGTAGTAGCGCTCTAGATAGAACTGTCCAATAGAGAGAATTGTTGTTACTGCGAGATACCAAAGACTGGCCACAATGAGCATTGGTACAACTTGGTAGGTCGCAGAGTAAATGTTCTGTGCCGCACCAAGAAGGTCAACTACGCCGATTGAGCTTACGAGCGAAGTTGTCTTCAGCATTGAAATGACTTCATTCCCGGTTGGTGGAATTATCACTCGCATGGCTTGTGGAAGGACGACAAGTCGAAGGGTCTGTGACTTAGTCATTCCGATTGAACTCGCGGCTTCTATTTGCCCTTCATCAACCGCAATAAGTCCTGCTCTGGCGATTTCAGACATGTATGCGCCTTCGTTGAGACCAAGGCCAATAACACCAGCGGTAAAGGGTGTAAAGAAGGTAACCGTGTCGAGGTGGAAGAACGTGATGTGGGTGAATGGAACACCGAGTGAGATCAACGGGAAAATTGCAGCAATGTTGAACCAGAAAATTAGCTGAACATATACCGGAGTGCCACGGAAGAACCAGGTGTAGCTCCATGCAGTTGAAGAAAGTAAGCGACTTTCTGAGATGCGCATAATGGCGATTGTGATGCCAAGTGTGATTCCAATTGTCATGGAAATCACTGTGAGAAGAAGCGTGCGACCCAGACCTTGGATGATTTCAGTAACGGTGAAGTATTGAAAGACAACATTCCAGCTAAAGCGCCAGTTGACAACGTTATGGCACGTTCGAACTGCGTCAATGGTATGACAAGCAACTTGGCCGTTCGGAATTTTCGAGAACAGCGTGTGGATGAGCATTGCCACCGCGACGACGGCGAAGAAACTTGCAATCCACCTACCAAAATGACGAACGGGGACAACCTTTACTGCGGTGTCCCCGTTCGTTTTCATTTCAGTTTTCTAAAACTCTTAGGAAATTGCTCCGTTGAGAACCATTTGTGCTGGAGTTAGTGCTCCTGAGCTCACACCCCACTTAGAAAGAATTGCTCCGTAGGTTCCGTTTGCGGCGAGGGTCTTAAGTGCAGCCTGAATTGCGAGGGCAAGTGCCTTTCCTTCAGGGGTCTTAGAGGTTGCAAAACCGTATGGTGCGACGTTTACCGCGCTTCCAAGAAGCTTGAATGCACCCTTTGAAGTCGAAACTACGTAGCCAGCAATCTGACTGTCGAGGAATCCAACATCTGCCTGGCCAGAAGAAACCGCAGTGTTGGCTTCAGTCTGAGTTGCGAATGAAAGAATTTTTCCGGTCTTGTTTGTCGTGCATGCCTTGAGTGCAGCACCAGCGTCAGTTTCTTCAGTAGTTCCCTTTTCAACGGCAATCTTTAGGCCACAGAAGCTTGAGAAACCTGTGAACTTGACCATTGATGATGACTTGGCATAAACGCCTTCACCAGCCTGGAAGTAGTCAACGAAGTTAACTTGCTTCTCACGAGTCTTGTTGTCAGTGAATGATGAGTTACCAACCTGGTACTTCTTTGAAAGGAGTCCAGCAATGATGTTGTCGAACGTTACTTTGTTGTGGTTTGCCTTCAAACCAAGTGTTACGGCAACAGCGTTCATAAGGTCAATGTCGAAACCAATGATTTTTGATCCGCTCATTGATTCGTCTGGTGCGTATGAAGGGTCAGTTGCAATTTGCAATGTCTTTCCAACTAATGATGCAGGAACTAACTTGGCGTTTGCCGCGTTGTAGGTTCCGGTTGTTGTTGCAGCACCTGCGACAAGTGTTGAAGACAACATGAGTGTTGCGATGCCGCTAGCAACGAGTGCCTTGCGAACTAGTGAATTACGTAGCATTTCAGCTCCCAACTTTCCCCGCCATTGTTGACGTTTGGTTCTC
>CAIJWX010000030.1:0-2891 GCA_903824535.1 uncultured Actinomycetes bacterium
TCAAGTGAAAGTCGAAGAATCTTCTTCCGCTGATGAGTTACTCACTAATTGATGCACGCACTGTATTAGTGTCGATTCGGTGAGTTCATCGACTATCGCTGCAGCATTTGGATGGTCTGGAATTGTTGTTGGACTGCTTCCTACCTACCAGCAACTTCGTAGAGCAATAAAAGTAAGCACCCACGGGATCGCAATAGACACCTGGTCAATTTTCACGTGGATAAATTTTTACTGGATTGCCTACGGTTTGGCCCTTCATGGTGTCGAGGTATGGATCGGGGCAGTTGTTACGTTGCCGCTGCAAATTGGTGTTGTGCTCCAGCTTGAACCACGAAAGAACATGAAGCGAATCTTGGCGACTGGATTCTTACTCTTTTTAACCTGCTGGCTGCCAACTTTTATCTGGGGATGGAAAATTGGAGTCCTTGGAATTGGTTTAGTTTCAATCATTAATCGTCTGCCACAAATCAATGAGTGCATCCGTGCAAAAGACGTGCAAGGAGTTTCAGTTCCAGCGTGGCTATGGGGAAGCGCCTGTAACGGGTTGTGGTGCATGTATTTTGTTTTTCAACACGACACTTCAGGATTCGTGGTGAACATTATTGCTGTTCTACTCAGCTTGTTAATTGCTTATTTGGCGTTTCGCCGCCAACGCCAGTGGGCAATGGAGCACCCGGTAACTATTTAGCGTTGCGCATGCCCCGAAGCATCAAATATTCCAGTCAATGTTGGAGCGTGTGAAGTTTTCTCGTACGAGGTGATTTCACCTTCGCGACGAAGAGTAATTCCAATGTCGTCCCAACCGTTGAGTAGTCGTTCGCGAGTCATCGTATCTAGCGTGAAAGTTCGCTCCCAGTTCTTTTCAACAACTTCAACGCTGAGTCGTTCAACGTCAACAGTTATCTGAAGTGTTGGATTTGCCTTTACAAATTCAGTGAGTTCTTCCACATCTTTAGCCGGTAGTTCGACAATTACGAGTCCCTGCTTTGAAGAATTGTTCCTGAAGATGTCACCAAATGATGGAGCAATAATTGCTTCAAATCCATAATCCATAAGTGCCCACACTGCGTGTTCACGTGAAGATCCTGTTCCAAACCTTGGACCAGCAAGCAAGATTGTTGCGCCTTGGAACTGTTCTTGGTTTAAAACAAACTCAGGGCTGTCGCGCCACTCGCTGAAGAGGCCACGACCGAAGCCTGTACGTTCAACACGCTTAAGCCAGTCTGAGGGAATGATCTGGTCAGTGTCAACATCAGATCGCTCTAGAGGGACTGCGCGTCCTTGGAGAACGTGTACGGGCTTCATAGTGTTACCTCATCTGGTGTAGCGAAGCGACCCTTGATTGCTGATGCTGCAGCGACCTCAGGAGAAACGAGGTGAGTTCTTCCACCACGACCCTGGCGACCTTCGAAGTTTCGGTTCGATGTTGATGCGCTTCGTTGTCCCGGAGTTAATTGATCGGGGTTCATACCTAGACACATTGAACAGCTCGGTTCGCGCCACTCAAATCCAGCGTCCAAGAAAATCTTGTCAAGTCCTTCTGACTCAGCCTGCTTCTTTACGCGGTGTGACCCAGGAACTACGAGGGCACGAACAGTGCTAGCTACTTTGTTGCCCTTCGCAACGGCTGCGGCTCCACGCAAGTCCTCAATTCGTGAATTGGTGCAAGAGCCAATGAAGATGACGTCAACCGGAATTTCCTTAATTGGAGTTCCTGGCGTAAGTCCCATGTACTCAAGTGAACGAGTTGTGGAGTTCTTCGAATCGGCATCGGCGTAGTCATCTGGTGATGGAACTACGCCATCAAGTGCAACAACCTGAGCTGGGTTCGTTCCCCAAGTAACGAGGGGGACTATGTCAGAAGCCTTAATAACTACTTCCTTGTCGAATGTAGCGCCATTGTCGGTTGTAAGTGTTCGCCAGTACTCAGCGAGCTTTTCGAATTCTGCGCCGTCAGGCACACCAGCACGACCACGTAGGTAGTCAACGGTTGTTTCGTCAGCAGCAATAAGGCCAGCACGGGCACCAGCTTCAATGGACATATTGCAAACTGTCATGCGACCTTCCATTGAAAGAGCACGGATTGCTTCGCCTCGGTATTCAATGACGTATCCTGCGCCTCCACCAGTTCCAAGCGTGTTGACGATCTTTAGAACAATGTCCTTTGCAGTAACACCAGGTGCAACATTTCCATCGATGGTGACTGACATGGTCTTAGCTTTTTGCTGGGGCAGCGTTTGGGTGGCGAGAACGTGCTCAACTTCGCTCGTTCCGATTCCAAATGCGAGTGAACCAAAGGCTCCATGGGTAGAAGTGTGTGAGTCGCCACAAACAATGGTCATGCCTGGCTTAGTGACACCGAGCTCTGGCCCAATGACGTGAACAATTCCCTGGTTCTCATGTCCTCGCGGAAAGAGTGTGATGCCGAACTCAGCACAGTTCTCATCGAGTGCTTCGAGTTGGCGACGAGAGATTGGGTCGTTAACAGGAGTTGAAAGTGGATCTGACGGAACGTTGTGGTCAGCTGTTGCGAGGGTGCGGTCCGGACGACGAACTTTTCGGTTATTGAGTCGAAGGCCATCGAAGGCCTGAGGACTTGTTACTTCGTGTACGAGGTGAAGGTCAATGTAGATGATTGTTGGTTCACCAACGGGAGTAGCCACAACGTGGTCATCCCAAATTTTTTCGTAGAGAGTTCTGTTAGTCATTAGCGAATACCCACAATCTTGACGCGAAGAATTCCAGATGGCGCCTCGTACTCAACAAGTTCACCAATGGCTTTTTCAAGGAGTGCTGAGCCAAGGGGAGATGTTGGCGACGCAACAAGTACTTCGTCTGGCTTTTCTTCGATAGAACCAATGAAGAACTCTTGAAAGTCATCGTCAGCGTCA
>CAIJWX010000031.1:0-2891 GCA_903824535.1 uncultured Actinomycetes bacterium
TCAAGTGAAAGTCGAAGAATCTTCTTCCGCTGATGAGTTACTCACTAATTGATGCACGCACTGTATTAGTGTCGATTCGGTGAGTTCATCGACTATCGCTGCAGCATTTGGATGGTCTGGAATTGTTGTTGGACTGCTTCCGACATACCAGCAACTTCGTAGAGCAGTAAAAGTAAGTACCCACGGGATCGCAATAGACACCTGGTCAATTTTCACGTGGATAAATTTTTACTGGATTGCCTACGGTTTGGCCCTTCATGGTGTCGAGGTATGGATCGGGGCAGTTGTTACGTTGCCGCTGCAAATTGGTGTTGTGCTTCAGCTTGAACCTCGAAAGAACATGAAGCGAATATTGGCGACAGGATTTTTACTCTTTTTAACCTGTTGGCTTCCAACATTTATCTGGGGATGGAAAATTGGAGTCCTCGGAATTGGGTTGGTGTCAATCATTAATCGTCTGCCACAAATCAATGAGTGCATCCGTGCAAAAGACGTGCAAGGAGTTTCAGTACCAGCGTGGCTGTGGGGAAGCGCTTGTAACGGGTTGTGGTGCATGTATTTTGTTTTTCAGCGCGACATTTCAGGATTTGTGGTGAACATTATTGCTGTTTTACTTAGCCTGTTTATTGCTTATTTGGCTTTTCGCCGCCAGCGTCAGTGGGCAGTGGAGCACCCAGCAACTTTTTAGCGTTGCGCGTGCCCCGAAGCATCAAATATTCCGGTCAATGTTGGAGCGTTTGAAGTCTTCTCATACGAGGTGATTTCACCTTCACGTCGAAGAGTGATTCCAATGTCGTCCCAACCGTTCAGAAGTCGTTCGCGGGTCATTGCATCGAGGGTGAATGTTCGCTCCCATTTCGGTTCAGCTACTTGTATAGTTAAGTTTTCAACATTAATTATTAGTTGTAGAGAAGGATTCAGTTTTACCATTTCGCTCAGCTCATCAACATCCGACTTCGGCAGCTCTACGATGACAAGACCCTGTTTCGAAGAATTGTTTCTAAAGATGTCACCGAATGATGGCGCAACAATTGCTTCAAAGCCATAGTCCATGAGTGCCCAGACTGCGTGTTCACGCGATGAGCCAGTTCCAAAGCGAGGCCCTGCAATCAAAATGCTTGCACCTTGGTATTGCTCTTGATTCAGAACAAATTCAGTGTCATTACGCCATTCACTGAAGAGTCCTTGACCGAACCCAGTTCGCTCGACGCGCTTTAACCAGTCTGAGGGAATAATCTGGTCGGTGTCAACGTCAGATCTTTCAAGAGGAACTGCACGACCATGAAGAACATGTACAGGCTTCACTATGCCACCTCATCAGGGGTTGCAAATCGTCCCTTGATAGCACTCGCGGCTGCGATCGCTGGTGAAACTAGGTGAGTTCTACCACCTCTGCCCTGGCGACCTTCGAAGTTTCTATTTGATGTTGATGCGCTACGTTGACCATTAGTCAGTTGGTCTGGGTTCATTCCGAGACACATCGAACACCCCGGTTCTCGCCATTCGAATCCTGCATCGAGAAAAATTTTGTCGAGCCCTTCAGATTCTGCTTGTTTCTTCACTCGATGTGATCCAGGTACAACAAGAGCTCGAACACTACTTGCAACCTTTGATCCCTTCGCAACTTCTGCAGCATCGCGTAAATCTTCAATACGTGAGTTGGTACATGAGCCAATAAAGACGACATCAATAGCGATTTCTCTAATGGGCGTTCCGGGAGTGAGCCCCATATATTCAAGTGAACGGGCAGCGCTATTTTTTGAATCTTCGTCAGGGAAATCGTCTGGAGAAGGGACAACGCCATCAAGCGATATAACTTGTCCAGGATTTGTTCCCCAAGTAACTAATGGGACGAGCTCTGAGGCGTTGATGAAAACTTCCTTGTCAAAGACGGCATCACTGTCACTCGTCATTGAGCGCCAGTAGGTGGCGAGATTTTCGAATTCCGCGCCATCTGGAACACCTGCACGACCACGTAAGTAATCAATTGTTGTTTCATCTACTGCAACGAGCCCTGCACGAGCTCCAGATTCGATGGACATGTTGCAAATGGTCATTCGACCTTCCATTGAAAGTTGAGTTATTGCATTTCCACGATATTCAATTACATGTCCTGCGCCCCCACCAGTACCAATGGTGTTGACAATTTTTAGAACAATGTCTTTCGGCGTTACACCGGCGGGGACCTTCCCTTCAACGGTTACTGACATTGTTTTAGCTTTTTGCTGGGGCAGTGTCTGCGTAGCTAAGACGTGTTCAACTTCACTCGTTCCGATTCCGAAAGCTAGTGAACCGAAGGCACCATGGGTAGAGGTGTGTGAGTCACCACAAACAATTGTCATGCCCGGCTGAGTAACTCCAAGCTCCGGTCCGATGACATGAACAATTCCTTGATTCTCATGGCCTCGAGGGAAAAGTGTGATTCCAAATTCAGCACAGTTTGCCTCGAGCGCTTCGAGCTGACGACGAGAAATGGGATCAGTCACGGGAATAGAAATTGGATCAGTTGGAATATCATGATCTGCTGTTGCGAGAGTGCGATCTGGTCGACGAACTTTTCGATTATTAAGTCGAAGCCCATCAAACGCCTGTGGAGTGGTTACTTCGTGAATCAGATGGAGGTCAATATAAATAATTGTCGGCTCACCACTTGGCTCTGCAACAACATGCTTATCCCAAATTTTTTCGTAGAGTGTTTTTTTGCCCATTAGCTGATCCTAACAATCTTCACACGAAGGACCCCAGATGGTGCCTCGTACTCAACAAGTTCACCAATGGCTTTTTCAAGGAGTGCTGAGCCAAGGGGAGATGTTGGCGACGCAACAAGTACTTCGTCTGGCTTTTCTTCGATAGAACCAATGAAGAACTCTTGAAAGTCATCGTCAGCGTCA
>CAIJWX010000032.1:0-1566 GCA_903824535.1 uncultured Actinomycetes bacterium
GACCTTGGTGGCCTCACCATTGCTTACAAGGCTTACAAGATTGCGCTCGAAGGCAAGAAGTCAGAAGTGCTCAGTGATCTAAGCGGCGAACAGCGACTCTTCTTTAACTGGGCACGAGTGTGGCGAGGAAAGTCTCGTCCTGATGAAGCGCGACGTCTCATCACAATCGACCCTCACTCGCCTGCTGAGTTCAGATGCAACCAGATCGTAAAAAATCTTGACGAATTCTGCGACGCATTCGGAGTTGTTGAAGGCGATGAACTCTTTATGCCTAAAGAAGAGCGCGTTCGTATTTGGTAGTTCTAGATGCGAAATGGCTGAGGGTTCGAAGGCAACTTCGGCACTCGCATTCGTGCAACAACGAACCACGGCTCAGGGCTCGGGTGCATGGCTTGGCATATACCCACATCACCAGCTACCGATAAGAAGATGAAGGCGTCTTCCATAGAAAACCCCCACTCATCAACGAGCAACCTCGCCGCCTCTTCAATGGCATTAGAGATTGCTTCATTCAAATTTTCTTTTTCCGTTGGTGAACCTGATGTACCGTGCGTATAAAAAGCATCGGCCGTCTCAGTTATTGGCCATCCACCCTTTTTGCCCTTGATGAGATCAACTTTAATTAAACCTTTTCCACCAATCTCAACACCGGTTCCAGAAATTTCACCATCACCCATTGATGCGTGCATGTCACCAATTGATAATTGACCACCCGACTGAAACACGGGAAGGTGAACTGTCGCGCCAATACCGTTTATACGGTCGTCCATGTTTCCGCCGTGGCGACCCGCAAAGAATGTTCCTACGTTTCCCGACTCTGGCGAAACTCCAATCACTCCGAACATTGGACGAACAGGAAATGACACGTTGTCATTCATGTGAATAATTCCATCGTGAACATGAAAGATTCGAGTTGTTGGAGTCTTTGCCTTGTGGCTAAGAGCCCCCCAACCAGGTAGAGCCATAGCTGCACCCTTTTCACCCGGAGCGATATCGATCAAAGTGACTGAAAGCGTGTCGCCTGGTTCAGCGCCCTTCACCGCAATTGGACCGGTTGCGCTATTGACGCGCTCGAAGTCGAGGGTGTCAATAGTGTCGCTCTCACTCTGCACTTGACCAGTGAAACAGTCCCACGTTTCAATTTCAATAACGGTACCAGGGTCAACTGTGACAACTGGTTCTTGGTTTGCGTCAAAGGCCCAAATGTGTTGTTCGCGGTCAATCTTTACGCTTGGTTCCATGATGTGTCCTCACTTAGGTTTCAACAAGAATTACACACAACGAGGTATGGCGCAACGACTAGCGACGCGTTGGAACTCCCACTGGCGTCGCATCACTTAATGCTTCACGAGCGTGGTAGCTAGAGCGCGTAAGTGGTGACGCTTGGACGTGGCTGAGGCCAAGAGCCATGCCGCGTCGTGCAAGTTCATCAAACTCCGCTGGTTCCCAGTAGCGAGAAACTGGCAAGTGCTTCTCCGTCGGGCGAAGATACTGACCAATGGTCGCAATTGAGACTCCAACTGCAGACAAGTCTGCGAGTGTCGCTTCTACTTCTTCTGGCGTCTC
>CAIJWX010000033.1:0-7572 GCA_903824535.1 uncultured Actinomycetes bacterium
GATACTCCGATGAAGCAACTCTCGACATCGAACAAGCCGCCGGACTTGCGCCTGGCGCAAAAATTCAGGTCTACTCCGGACCGAATTCTTCTAGTGGATCTGGGCCACTCGACGTATACGCAAAAATTGCCGATGACAACACCGCAACCGTCATAACAACTTCTTGGGGAATTTGTGAAGTTGACCCTTCAAATAATCCAAGTTCCGAGCAAGTTATTTTCCAGCAAATGGCAGCACAGGGACAAACAGTTCTTAGCGCGTCTGGTGACAACGGCTCATCTGACTGCAACGGCATTACCGACAACACGCCAGCTGTTGATGACCCTTCTTCGCAACCCTACGTAACAAGCGTTGGTGGACTTACAATCACAAACATCAGCCCACTCACACAAACCGTCTGGAACTCCAATGGTGGTGCAGGTGGTGGTGGAGTTTCACAAGTGTGGTCACGACCTACATGGCAAGTGACAACTGGGGCCACGGCCACACAAACAATGCGAATGGTCCCCGATTTATCAGTCATGGCTGATCCCAATACAGGATTTATGCAGTACTTCACTGGATCAAACAGTCAGGTTGTTACTTGTCACCGTAACTGCACGACTGGCTGGAGCAGTATTGGTGGAACTTCAATTGGGTCACCACTTATGAGTGCACTCATTGCAGTAGCGGCGCAGGCTTGCGGTGTGGCGCGACTCGGATTTATTAATCCAACGCTGTACCGAATGGGTGCAGCTGGAATTGGATTCACTGATGTCACAACTGGTAGCAACGACCTCTTCAATACTGGAAGCTACAGCGCAGGAACTGGTTACGATCTCGCATCAGGACTTGGTAGCCCTAACGGAGCTGCGTTCATAAATGGCCTTTGTCCACCAAAAGTAAGTGCTTCAAAGAGTTCTCTTGTTACAAGCGACACTCCTACGATTGTTGGCTCACCTGCTGTTGTGACATTGACACTTAAAGACGTAAACGGAAATCCAATCGTCAATACTGCGGTTGCGGTTAGTGCAAAAGAAACGAGTGGCACCGTAGTGATTAATGACGACCCAGCAACAGCAACATCAAGCGGAACCGCGAGTGACACTGTCACCACTGGGATCGATGGCACAGTTTCGTTTGAAGTAAAGAGCTCAATACCCGGAACCATTACCGTTAGTGCAACAACCGCAGGTGTGTCTTTAACATCGGCAACAATTGCAATGAATGCAGCACCGCCTGATGCGCCAAAGATCAGCAAATTAAAAGCCCTAGTTGGTGGATTCACTCTTAGCGTTAGCCCATCAGCTTCAGGAGCTGCTACTAGTTATCAGTATTCACTTAATGCCGGAACGACTTGGGTGAGTTTCTCTTCTAAGGGAACAGTGACAGTTTCTAAACTCGCCAAGGCCAAGCTTTACAGCGTGCTCGTTCGCGCTGTTGGTAGCGGCGGAGCAAGTAAATCTTCTGCTCCTAAATCTGTCACCACACTTAAGTAGCGACTACTAGGTGCGCACGTTTTGAATACGATGCGAAACTTATTTTTCATGCAAGCCAACCTAGACTTAACACTGGTGGATGCCCAGAAACTACTGGGTGAACGCCCCATCGAAGGGTGCGAGTGAAGTTTCAACGCTTACGAAAGATGGCGAATGCATTAATCGCGGGGACTGTAATGTCTGCACCGCTCACTCTCGCGACTATTACTTCGAAAACACCCGGTCAACAGCTTTACGAGTTTGTCAACACTGGGACTGGGCCACTTCCTTGGAATGCTGTGGCCTTCGGACCTGCAATCAACAACACCGCGATGCTCGGAGGTCCTCACTCGATAAGTGCCAACGGGGCTTCAGCTATTTCATTTAGAACTACAGCAAATCAAATTGGTCTTTATGTGCAAAATGCAAACGCGACTAACAGTTGGACAAATGTCTCTACTCAAGTATCAGCACCACTCGCGCAAAACGATCCAATCCCGTTCTTTGATCCCAGTGGTGAAGTTGACATTCTTTATGTGGGTGCAAATAGTCACTTAATTCTGTTATCGCACGCTTACAACAAGGGTCCGAGAGAGTCGAGGGCCGCTCTCGCAACGCCGGCGTATCGCTTGGTTGACCTAAGCCTGTTATCTGGCCAACTCGCAGCAAACAGTTTGCCGAGTATTCAGATGAATAATCAGACCGGATTTATTGCTTTCAGAACTGCAACAAATCACATGGCGACACTCAACCTGACGTGGGCAACGGGTAATTCACTTCCAACACTCACTAGCCCAGTCGCTGATGTGACTCTTCTTACTGCAACCTCTTCAACCATTGTTGACCCGGTCGCGCTGGCGACAATAACGCCATCATTTGTAACGTTAAACACGCTCGGTCAGTTGCAGCTGTTTAGCGCAGCCGCCACAACGTGGACTGTCCAGAACGTAAGCACTCTTACAACCGCGCCGGCGCTTAATGGCACTTTAAGCACCATGTCTTCAGCGAACACTGTTTATGTTGGTGCACTTTCAACAACAGGAGAGGTTCAACTCTTTAGTGCATCAACTCCAACAACATCAACAACAACCTGGAAACTTTTAAACGTAACAACCGTGGCAGAAAATTCTCCACCAATAACTGGTGCTCTTTATATGGGAATTATTGGCTCACAAATAACTCTTGCTGGTGAGGCGCAGAACTGGGGTGACTTATTTGTGTTCAACAATACGGTTGGCTCATCTACTTGGACCGCTACTGACGTTTCAGTAACCGCAGGAAGCGCTGCACGGACAGTCGGCCCAGTCATTGCTGGTATCACTGTTGGTTCCGTACTCAATCTTTTTGCAGCCGGTATTGATTCCCCACCTCCTCAAGGAGTCGGGCTTTACGCGTTTCCTTCAAAAAATTATGCGTCCGCGATCGCTAGTGGTTGGCCTATTTTGAGTGTTACTGGAGGACTTGGAACATTGCAATCCCCATGGGTGGGGTTCACCAGCGCCAAGAGCGTCGAAACATCTCCTGACTACATTCTTGGAAAAGCAATTTACAATTCACACAAGCGCGTTACGTGGCTGACATTCTGGACAGTTAGTGGTCCAATTGGTGCTGAACCAAAAATTGCTGCCACGTATTACACCCATGGTTACGCCGCCGGTGCGTGGGTTGCGACGCAAGTAGCTGCGTACCGTGGACTCGGACTCGGACTTAAACCTGACTGGGTAATTTTTGACCCAGAAGGCTGGCCAGATAATCACTCAGGTCTTAATGCACCAGCAGGTTCATCATCAGCAGTTATTGCCAAGTACGCAACATTCTGGACCGCAATGAACAAGGGGTGGGTCGAAGGTCTCGCATCGATTGATCCAACTCTTAATCCCGGTCTCTACGCTTCGCAAAGTGAATACCGAAACTACAACTTGAGCTCAATCAACTTGCCAGTTTTTGAAGCAGTCGCCTTCTCTGCAAGTGGCACTACGCCTCCGGTAAAAATCAGTGGCTCCAGTGGCAGCAATGTCCGTGGTTACATTGCCTTCAGCGCAGTGTGCACACCAACTTCAGTGCTGCACTCTGAAATCGCAACCTTCTCCACTCCACCTTGGGTTGCTCAGTTCAATACATTGCAATTCAATGCTGGTGTGTACTGCCCACCGGCGTAGGCGTAGTCTTTTACTATGAGCGATAACGGAACATCTTCAGAAAAACCACAAGACCTCTTGCAGAAGTTGAAGTCCTATACGCAGCCTCTCGTTGATTCACTTGATTCAAAACTTCGATCACAAGTTGACGGAAGAGTTGACCAAAAAGTCGAAGAAATTTTGACCGACCGTCTTGCGGTGCTGGAACGTGCGGTGGCTGATCTTGCGCGAGCCGTTAAGGCCATTGAAGAAAAGCTGAAGTAGCGCTTTAGCGGTTGCGACGTTCGCGGTCGCGACGAAAAGCGAAGCGGACTGTCAGCACGCACAGAACTACAACGGCTGAAATAAAGAATGAAAAGACGGCGATAAACACAAGGCCACGCTAGGTCGTGTTACACCCCCGCGCAAGAGTATGTCCATGACAATCTTGGCTCCAGACTCCCCATACTCAGCAATTGAAGCATTACGTGGCGATACGACCAGTCGACCATTGAGTGATTCTGCGAGCGCCAGCGGCCTAAGAGCTCATATTGAAGACGGTATTTATTCAATCATGGGCAAGGCAAGCCCCATAACCCCACTCATTATTCGAGCATCATCACTTCGCCAGAAGCACCAAGTGAGCGAGATTCAACTTGCATCACTTAGCCAAATACGAGGAATTTTAATTACCCACGTACTTCGACTTCTCAGTGTTGGCTTTGAAATCACTGACCCCTTTAATGATGCACTGAGTGCATGGCGGTGCGAACAATCAGGAAGTGAGCTTGTTCGCTACTTCAATGGACTTGATAAGGAGCAGGTTGCACGCTTAGAAGCTGACGTAAATGCTCACAGCAGCACATTAAAACGATCACTCGGCAAAATCTCTGCAACGTGGATGCCACGAAGCTGCGTTCGTGCATCACAAAGATTTGCAGGTGGCCATGTACTACTTTTTGATGTCATTGACTTAACAGTGGGTACCACAACGAGCGAACACGCAAGCGTTGCGCTATTTGACGTGACTACTTCCCCGCTCGATAAGGCAGCAGAACGAACCATGCGCTACCACGCGCTCCTACAAACACTCAAGACTTCAGTAGTTCCACTAAGGACTTCAATATTTTCAAGCGCTACTGGTGAGATGTGGACCAGCAATGTTGATAATGAATCACTTTCACGAAGTGCCAATGAAGTTCTTTCCGTGCTCAGCGATATGTGGAAGCACGTATGAGCACCTTGCTTCACCGCCGAAACACCGTGCGCAATCTAAACGAACTAATTGCAACTGCACCAACAAGTAGTTCAGAACTTACGAACGATCACCGAGCTTCGCTCAGTGCACGTTTTCGTGCAGTGAATTCAACAACGCACCGACGACTCGATGCTTGGATGGTCGAACAAGCTGGAAAACCATACGACCCATTTCACTGGACTCCACAAATCGCTCGACGAGTGCTCGGAACGAGTGCACTACGTCGTGTTACCAGTAGAAAGGGGCTAACCATTAGCCAGGGTGTCCGCGATGAACTTGCTGACCACCTTCTTCGCTCCACCGCCGGGTACACCCAGAGTGGGTCGCTTTCATACTGGCTCTCTGGGTTGTCGCACGCATCACTTGGCCTTGTCTGTGCTGAAGCAGTTACCTGGGCGACAAACACCTACGAAGTGCTTCAAGGTCTTGAGCAACCGTGGCAACTCGCACAGAGTGACGCCTATTACGACGTTGCATCAGCTCGAACTTCGCTTCGAGGACGACGGGACATTGTTATAAATAATGCAGATCAGCGAGTAGTAATCAGGCTCAGAGCAGGGTCTCCTGGCAAAAGTTCTGGTCCAGGACTTCGCAGTGACCTAACTATTGATGCACTTGCAAATCCAACTGGCAGTGCCGCCTCGAGGTTTATCGGTGTCTGGCCAGACGCTGGGGTGTGCCTCAGCGTTGATGGCACAATGGCTGATCTCCGTGCTGGTGCAAGGGATTTGGTACGAACTGCAGTTGTTCAGCAGCGTGGTCAAATGCTCAAAGTAGCCTAAAGATAAAGCCTTCACGTAGGCCTAGTAGCGTAGTTAGGCCATGACACTACGTTCTTCCATCCGAAATGTTGCAATTATCGCCCACGTTGACCACGGTAAGACCACTTTGGTCGATGCCATGCTTCGTCAAACTGGATCCTTCACAGCTCACGAGGAGCTCACCGACCGAGTCATGGACTCAGGAGACCTCGAGCGCGAAAAGGGAATCACCATTCTCGCGAAGAACACCGCCGTTAAATGGAACGACCTCACCATCAACATCATCGACACACCTGGTCACGCCGACTTTGGTGGAGAAGTTGAACGTGGACTCGCAATGGTTGACGCAGTGGTACTTCTCGTAGACGCAGCAGAAGGCCCACTTCCACAGACTCGATTCGTACTTCGCAAAACTCTTGAAGCTCGTCTCCCTGTAGTTCTCCTAATTAACAAGGTCGACCGACCTGACGCTCGAATCTCTGAAGTAGTTACAGAAGTAGAAAATCTCTTCCTTGACCTTGACGCAGATGACGACCAGATTTCATTCCCTATCCTTTACGCGAGTGCACGACAAGGTTGGGCATCACTAGACGTCACAGATACCTCTGGTGACCTCACACCACTCTTCGAAACAATTCGCGATCTTGTTCCAGCACCGGAATACACCGAAGGTCACGGACTGCAGGCTCTTGTTTGCAACCTTGACGCTTCGCCATACCTTGGCCGTCTCGCACTTTGTCGAATCATCAACGGAACACTCGTACGTGGACAGCGTGTTGCGTGGTGTCACATTGACGGAACTGTTGAATACGCCAAGGTTGCCGAACTCTTTATTACCGTCGCGCTTGAACGAGTTCCTGCAGAAAGCGCTGGGCCTGGAGACATTGTTGCGGTTGCTGGATTCGAAACCATCACTATTGGTGAAACACTCGCTGACCCTGACAATCCAATTGCTCTAGAGCCACTACACGTTGACGAACCAAGTCTTTCAATGACTATTGGTATCAACACTTCACCACTCGCTGGAACTGAAGGAAAGCTTCTTACTGCTCGCCAGGTGAAGGACCGTCTCGACAAAGAGCTCGTAGGTAACGTTTCACTACGCGTGCTGAACACCGAGCGTCCTGACGCATGGGAAGTTCAGGGCCGTGGAGAGCTCCAGCTCGCAATTCTCATTGAAACAATGCGCCGCGAAGGCTTTGAGCTAACTGTTGGAAAGCCACAAGTTGTTAAGCGCGAAATCGATGGCAAAGTTCACGAGCCAGTTGAGCGCGTGACAATTGACGTGCCTGAAGAGTTTGTAGGAAATGTCACCACTCTTCTCGCTACCCGTAAGGGCAGCATGCTCGACATGGTTAACCACGGAACTGGCTGGGTCCGCATGGAATGGCGAATCCCTGCTCGAGGTCTAGTTGGTATTCGTACTGAATTCATGACTGAAACTCGTGGTGCTGGAATGATGCACTCAAACTCTGATGGCTATGAGCCTTGGTTTGGCGACATTCGACTTCGCCAAAAGGGTGTGCTCGCAGCCGACCGTCGTGGTTTCACTACATCGAACGCACTTCTTGACCTCGAACAGCGCGGAATCTTGTTCGTTGGTCCTGGTGTAGAAGTGTACGAAGGAATGATCGTCGGAGAAAATGCTCGTTCAGAAGAAATGGACGTTAACCCGACGAAAGAAAAGAAGCTCACCAACATGCGTGCTTCTGGATCAGACAACACCGAGCGCATTGCTCCACCAACAACTTTGTCACTTGAACAGGCACTTGAATTCATTGCTGAAGACGAATCTGTTGAAGTAACACCGAAATCTGTACGACTTCGTAAAGTAATTCTGGACCAAGCCCAGCGCGCCCGTACCCGTAAAAAGGCATAGTTGCTTTTCAACTAGAATCTTCCACGGAGGGATGGCAGAGCGGACGAATGCACCGGTCTTGAAAACCGACGTGGGGCGACTCACCGTGGGTTCAAATCCC
>CAIJWX010000034.1:0-10368 GCA_903824535.1 uncultured Actinomycetes bacterium
CTATCCCGCGACAGTTCTTTCGAATGTTTCAAAAGATTCTCGTGCTGGATGCGAAGAGCTCTTTGGTCCAGTTGCGGTTGTTTATGTTGTTGAAGACCTCACTGAAGCAATTGATCTCGCAAATGACACTCCGTGGGGCCTCGGGGCAATGATTTATGCCACAGACGTAAAGGAAATTCATCAGGCAATCGAAGGAATCGATGCGGGCATGGTCTTTGCGAACTCTAATGTTGCCTCGATGCCTGAACTTCCTTTTGGCGGTACGAAAAGCTCAGGGTTCGGTCGCGAACTAGGAGCAATTGGTATTCGTGAATTCATGAACGCCAAGACGTTCTACGTGGCATGACGCAGCTGTACTTCGACCACGCGGCGTCTGCTCCAAGGCGTGAAGAAGTTGTTGCTGCGATGGAGAAATGGCAGCACGGTGTTGTTGGCAATCCTTCAGGCGCGCACCGAGCAGCTCGAGAAGCACGTAAGGCAGTTGAGGATGCTCGCGACGAAGTTGCAGCATTTCTTGGCGCTAAACCAGGCAACGTAATTTTTACTGGTGGTGGCACTGAAGCATGCCACCTTGCAGTTGCCGGAGTAGTGAATAAGCATCGTCGAAATAATCCAACAACATCTGTTGTTGTTTCAAAAATTGAGCATCACGCGGTACTCGACTGCGTTGAAATGCTTGAGCGTGATTATGACAATGTGAGCGTTCGATACATTGACGTTGATTCCGAAGGTGTCGTGGACATCTCATCACTTGAATCACTGATCACAGATGACACCGCTCTAGTGAGCGTGATGTCAGCAAATAACGAGACGGGTGTAATTCAACCAATCAGTGCCGTTGCCGGTGCTGTTGGTGCAAGATGCGTTACTCACACCGACGCAGTTGCTGTTGCTCCATTTCTAAATCTTGCGGAGTTCACAAAAGACATGGACATGATTTCAATCTGTTCACACAAAATCGGGGGACCAGTTAATTCGGGGGCGCTAATACTTCGAAGTGAAGTTTCATTTGATGCAGTAGTTCCCGGTGGCGGTCAAGAAAAAGGTCACCGCGGAGGAACTGTTGATGTCGCTGCAGCTGTTGGTCTCGCCGCAGCAGCCAAGGCAACCATGCGCGATCATGAGCAGACACTAAAACTCGTAACTTCCTATCAAGACAAAATTATTGCTGCAGCGAAGCAGCTAAAGAATTGTGAAATTACAGCGAGTAACGCTGCTCGACTTCCTGGAACAGTGCACCTCACTTTTGACGGCATTGCGAGCGATGAACTTCTGTTCTTGCTCGATCAAGAAGGCGTCTGTGCCAGCGCTGCGGCTAGCTGCTCAAGTGGTGCCGCCGAGCCCAGCCACGTTCTCTCAGCAATGGGGGTGCCTCTCAGTCGGGCACGAGGATCGCTCAGACTTTCATTTGGTTCTGAAACCAAGCCTGCAGAAGTTGATGCCCTTATTGGCATTCTGGGCCAAGTTGTAAGCCGCCTCCTACCGTAAGTTTCACTGCTACTGGGGGCTGGCAGAATAGAAGGATGAAAGTTCTTGTAGCGATGAGTGGCGGCGTTGATTCGTCGGTTGCGGCTGGCATGCTCATTGAGCAGGGCCATGAAGTCGTTGGCGCCACACTGAAGCTCTGGGGTGGGGTAAGCGACTCCGGCTGCTGCTCAGTTTCAGATGTTGATGACGCTCGGCGCGTTGCGCAAGTTCTTGGAATTGATCACCACGTTTTTAACTACACCGATGAGTTCGAGAAGCATGTTGTCGAGCCATTCGTTGCCGGCCACGCTGCTGGGCAGAGCCCGAACCCATGCATTGAGTGCAATCGCTTTTTAAAGTTCGGACTTCTCTTTGAACGCGCAAAACGACTTGGTTTTGAAAAAGTTGCCACGGGCCACCACGCACAAGTAGTCGAGCGCGATGGAAAGCATTTCCTCGTTCGCGGTGAAGATAACCAAAAGGACCAGAGCTACGTTCTTGGTTATCTCACCGAAGAAGAGCTTTCAATGTTGTTGTTACCAATTGGACACATGAATAAGGCTGCAGTGCGAGTTGAAGGAGAGCGGCTCGGACTTCGTACATGGGACAAGCCTGACTCTCAAGATGTTTGCTTCATCGAAGCGTCAAAGGGTAGAGAAGTGTTCCTTCGAAGCCGTATCCCAGTTACTTCAGCAAAAATCGTTGATCGCACAACTGGCGAAGTACTTGGCGAAACCGATACTGCAGAACTAATGACAGTGGGACAGCGTCGTGGTGTTCTGCCAGGACGTGACGGCGAAAAGCGCTACGTCGCGAAGGTTGATATCGCGAGTCAGCGAGTTGAAGTAGGAACTCTTGAACAGATTCTTATTCAAAAGATTGCTCTCGATGCCTCGTCACTTACTTTTTCGCATGAACCACTTACTGACGGAACAGTCCTTTTGGCACAGTGGAGTGCTCATGGGATTCCAAAGCGTGTAACACTTCGAAATGAAAGCGGCTGGTTTATAGAACTTCATGAACCTGCTCGTCCAGTCGCAGTTGGTCAATCAGTTGTTCTTTACCGCGAAAGCGAGCCAACAATTGTTGAGGGTGCCGCAATCGTTGCACCATCGTGAACCCATCGAAGCGAGTTTCATGGCTTCGAGTAGAAATTTCGAGGCATAACGCTTCGTATTACATCAATGATGCACCTGAAATCCCAGACGCAGATTACGACGCGTTAGTTCGAGAACTTCGGAGCCTCGAAGAAGCCCACCCAGAACTTCGCGATGAATCATCAGTAACTCAAAATGTTGGCACTAAGCCATCAACCGTATTTAGCGAAGTAATTCACGTTGAAAAGATGTTGTCACTCGACAATGTTTTCGATGTTTCTGAACTTGAGCAGTGGGCCCAGCGCGCAGCAAAAGGACTATCGCTAAGCGTTGATGAACTTGATTTCGCGGTTGAACCAAAGATCGATGGTCTGGCGTTGTCAATCACATTTGTAAATGGCGCACTAATCCAGGCAGCAACCCGTGGTGATGGCCGTGTTGGTGAAGACGTGACTGACAACGTGAAAACCATCAAAAATGTTCCACAGTCACTTAAAGGCTCCACTGGAAGAATCGAAGTCCGTGGAGAAGTATTTCTGGCAAAAGATGACTTTGAAGCGCTGAACAAGCGTCAACGTGAGTCTGGAGCAAAGGAATTCGCTAATCCGCGAAATGCAGCGGCTGGAAGTTTGCGACAAAAAGATCCGGCAGCTACAGCACAGCGACCACTATCTTTTCTGGCTTACCAGTTGGTTGATCTTGATAACACATTAAATTTCTCCAGCTACATCGCAACGATTAAACAGCTCGGTGCATGGGGATTTCTCACTTCAAAAGAAACAAGTGTTGAGCACGGTAGCGCCAAAATGATTGCTCGTAGCTCTTGGTTTGAAGAGCACCGCCACAGTCTCGTGTATGACATTGATGGCGTTGTCATAAAACTCGACAAACTTTCTCAACGTGAAGAACTTGGATTTACTTCGCGCGCACCACGATGGGCGATTGCGCGAAAGCTCCCCCCTGAAGAGCGAACAACGCGTCTTCTCGCAATTGAAGTTTCCATTGGCAGAACTGGAAGAGCAACTCCTTACGCGGTGCTTGAACCTGTTGTTGTTGCGGGATCAACAGTTTCAATGGCGACACTTCATAATCAAGATCAAGTTGCACTAAAAGATGTGCGTCCAGGTGACCTTGTAATTGTTCGAAAAGCTGGTGACGTAATCCCCGAAGTCGTTGCGGCAGTCCCTGAAAAAGATTTCAAGCGAAGCGCCGCGTGGAAGTTCCCAAAGAAGTGTCCTGAATGTGGGGGAGCACTTGAGCGCGTTGGTGAAGAATCAGATACGTACTGTGTGAATGCATCATGTCCAGCACAACAAATGCAGCAGATCATCCACTTCGCGTCGAGAGGTGCCCTTGACATTGAAGGCTTAGGTGAACAACGTGTCGCACAGTTACTCGAGGCTGGATTAATTATTGATGTAGCTGATTTGTTTACCCTCGAGAGCTCGTCAATTGCTGCTCTCGAGGGGCTTGGCGAACTATCTGCTAACTCCCTCATCGCAGCAATTGATGGCGCTAAGACCATGCCACTTAGCCGTGTGCTCGTAGGGCTTGGTATTCGTCACGTTGGTCCAGTAGCTGCGCGAGAATTCTCAAAGGTCTTTAAATCGTATGACGCGCTAAAAGTTGCCCCACTAGAAGTGTTGGAAGCAATCGATGGCATTGGACCAGTTATTGCACAATCGATGTTTGAGTTCTGTAGAGATGAAGAAAACGCTCAGCGTCTAGAGAGACTCAAATCGTCAGGTGTTCTCCTTATTGAGCCTGAAGTCGAAAATAAGAACGAACAAACTCTTTCGGGCAAAGCTGTTGTTGTTACTGGCTCGGTTGAGGGTTATTCGCGCGACGGAGCAGAAGAAGCGATTATTGCTAGAGGTGGAACTTCTCCAGGCTCAGTCTCTAAGAAGACCTACTGCGTTGTTGTGGGCGAGGCTCCAGGCGCCTCAAAGCTCTCAAAGGCTGAAGAACTAGGAATACCAATGATTCCCTCAAGCCAGTTTGAATCCCTATTAAATACAGGCAATTACCAGTCCTAGCCTTCCTTAACTAGGGTTATAGACCTAATGGCGTCTACATTTCTCCCTGATTACCAACTTGCTGGTCGATACCGAATTATTGACCTCATTGGCGTTGGCCATACCGCAGAGGTATACCTCGCTGAGGACCTTTCTCTTAATCGCACAGTTGTTGTAAAGGTTTTGCTTCCAGCACTTGCTGTTCATGAAGAAGTTCGTCGTGCGTTTCGCGACAACATTGTTAAGTCAGCAACCCTGAGCCACCCACACCTTGCTCGTGTTTATGACGGTGGACAAGAAAACGGTGCCATCTTCATGATCACCGAGTATCTAGGCGGCGGATCACTCGAAGATGTTCTGTCTTCGGGGCGAATCTTAAGTATGGATGATGCTGCACGACTTGGTCGTGATGTGGCGAGCGCACTTAATTATCTACACGAAAACGGTTTTGTTCATTCTGAACTCTCACCATCAAAGCTTTTGTTTGATGAAGAGGGAATGGTTCGAGTTTCTGATGTTGCGCTCGCTGGTATTGGAACTGCCTATCGTGAGCGACTTTCACTCGATGATGTTCGCTACTTAAGCCCTGAACAAGTGTTGGGTGAAGCAATTTCTGAAAAAACAGATGTGTATTCACTCGCGCTCATTATGTACGAGGCTGTAACGGGTGAAGCTCCATTCGACGAGATGACTCCAGAAGCAGTTCTTCGCCAGCGCATTCACTCACCACTTCCAGTTCGCCCAGAACTTGGAACTCTCGACATGATTCTTGCTCAAGCGGCAATTCCAGATCCTCTAATGAGACTTGACGCTGGACAGTTTTCGAATCGTCTTTCTGGAGTCACTTCAGACTCATTGCCACTTGTTGTGCTCCAGTCAAATGGACCAACGCCACTTCTTCAGCAGTCACTAAATAATCAGGCGCCGCGAGAGACAATTGGGTTCAACGCTCCATCGCCTGACCAACTTATTGGCAACACCCAAGCAGTCCCAACGGCATTTCCACTTCCTCAGCAGCCTCGCCCAGTGAGTTCAACTCCTCAGCCTGTTGATAATGAATTCCGTGAAGCTCGTCGACGCACTCCAATCACTTTTGACTCAATGCCTCCTTCTCGTGTTCTGAGAAAGGGAAGGTCAGGATTTTTACTGGCGGCAATCCTTATTGCTGTAGTGGGAGTTGGTGGAGGAGTTGCTTACGAGATGGGTCTATTCACTACCAAGCACACTGTTCCTTCGCTTATTGGCCTTACCTCAACACAGGCTCAGAGCTTGCTTAAGTCTGATGGGGATCCATTCACGATTACCGAGACAAAGTCCGTAGCTTCAGCAACAGTTGATAAGGGCAAGATCGTCAGCCAATCAGTCGCTGTTGGAACAGCCGGTAAGGCCGGACTAGTCATCCAGGTTGAAATCTCCAAGGGGCCAACAATGGTCACACTTCCAACGAACTTGGTCGGTGAGAACTGTGTAACTGCGACTGCGCAGCTCGCAAAGTTAAAACTTATTGCTCAGTGTCCTACCTCAGCACAAGTTGATTCGTCAGCTGTACCAGCTGGGCGCATTGTCAGCTACAGCTACAACAAAACAGAAAACCCAACTCAAGTACCCGCAAATGAAACTGTGATTCTGAGTGTTAGTACTGGTGTGGCGGCGACAACAGGATCAACCACTACAACACTCGCAAACACTGCAGGAACTGTCTCAGTTCCAAATGTTGTTGGACTGAACCCAACTCAAACTCTTGCTGCAATGCACACTGCACTTCTCTTTTACGCAACTACTGGCCCGGGATCAAATACAGGTAAGTGGTTGAGTGTTGTTTCACAGACTCCAGCTGCTGGCACTGTTGTAAAGCTCAAGACCAAGGTTGTCCTTGTGGTTTCAACTTCTGGCACAACCACTACAACCATTAAGTCCACTTCACCAACCACCACAATTAAGAAGCCTGTGACGACTACGACTGTTAAAGCTGGTGCGACAACTACAACCACTGCACCAAGTGCAAGTCTTCGTGCAGTACCAAACGTTATTGGAATGAATTACGCGCAGGCCGTTGCAGCGATGCACGGCGCACTTCTTTACTTCACGACAACAGGTAAGGGTGCTGGAACTACAACGTGGACCGCAGTAATTGCCCAAAGCCCGGCTGCTGGAACAATGGTGAAAGCCAAGTCCAGTGTTGTCTTGACGGTTAAGTAATTATGGGCTGCGACCTCTGTGACGCAGCTGTAGTTTCAAAGCGTTATTTCGAGAACGAGCTCTGCTGGATTGCGGACTGCACTATTTGTGTTGTCCCAATGGTGGTGTGGCGAGATCATGACAACACCCCACCGGAAGAAATTAAAAAGAAACTCCACGAGTTCCTTGGGGCAGTTGCTGACGCCGAATTTGAAGGCGAAGAGTGGTACATCGATGACAACATGAGAAACATCCCTGACCATTATCACGCTCATGCCCGTCCACCTGGGTTCTGGCGCCGGGTAATGACCTGAGCACACCCTTTAATCAGGTAATCCAGGAATATTTAGTTCCTATCCATACTTTTTCTCACACCCTTTATTAGCCTTGCGCATGGCTTGTCGGAGCCTGATGTGCCGTTGAACCTTCTCCAACTAAAAAAGGAAATATATGTCAGATATTGAATTTCGCTCCGGCGAATACGGTGAGAAAGTACTCGCCGTCGAACCTGGAGGAATTGAAGCAATTCCTGCAAAGGACCGTCACGGAAAGGGTTCGTCACTCTTCGCAGTGTGGGCGAGTCCAAACCTTGAGTTCGCAACTATTTATGTAGGTGCACTTGGTGTCCTTTTCGGACTTAGCTTCACACAAGCTGTAATTGGAATCATCATTGGAAACGCTCTTGGTGCGTACGCTCAGTACGTTCTTACACAGGACGGTCCAAAGTACGGTGTTCCTCAGCTCGTAGTGAGTCGCGCAGCTTTCGGAAAGATCGGAAATGCATTCCCATCACTTGCTAACTGGTTCGCATCAGGAATTGGTTGGTTCGCTGTTAACTCAGTTTCTGGAGCATTCGCACTTGCATCACTTACCCACATGAGCAACTTGCTTTCTCTGCTCGTAGTGGTAATTGTTCAAATTGCAGTTGCCTTTATTGGTCACAACTTGGTACAAAAGGTTGAGAAGTACCTCATGCCTTACCTCGTTGTTGTATTTGGAATCACAGGAATCATTGTGCTTACAAAGAGCCACCTTGGTGGGGCTAGCCACTGGTACTTCCCAGGTGCATGGCTCGTATTCCTTGGAGCTGTTTATGGTTACGCCGCTGGATGGAACCCATTTGCTGCTGACTACGCTCGCTACCTTCCTGCAACTGAGGATCCAAAGGTCGCTGGTCGTAGCGCTGCACTCGGACTTTTCACATCTGCCGCAATTCTCGAAATTTTCGGAGCTGCTGCAGTAACTGCTGGAATGGGCGACTACGCACACGGTAACCCTGTTGCTCAGTACACAGCCCTGATGCCAACATGGCTAGGCAAGCTCGTGCTTCTGGGCATCGTACTTGGATCAATCTGTGCAAATGCACTAAACATCTACTCAGGTGTTATGTCATTCCTTACAAGCGGAATCAAGCTTGGTGCAGGAAGAGCACGTGCAATTTTCACACTCGTAGTTGGTGTACTTGGATTCCTCTTGGCTCACTGGGCCATGGGTAACCCTACAAATAACCTTGAGAACTTCCTGCTCGTTATGGCGTACTGGATCGGTCCATGGTTGGGTGTAATCGCAGCGGACAAGATTCTAAGAAAGGGAGCCTCCATTGAGCGCTTCCTCTTTGCGTCTCGTGAAAACCCTGCAGGGCCAATTGCATTCCTTATCGCTGCTGGTCTTTCAATCTGGTTGTTCGCAAACCAGACTTACTACGTTGGCTACTTCCCTAAGCACAATGGAAACCTCGGAGACATCACGTTCCTCGTTGGTTTTGCATTGTCATTTGCCCTGTACTTCGTACTTGGTGCAAAGAAGGTTAAGTCAGAGAAGTAATTCCTCTTTTCAAAATGGGCCGGGCGCGAAAGTGCCCGGCCCTTTTTGTATTTGGCTCGCACTTCATTCGGTAGAATTCACTTACTGATTAGCAGGGGAGAACAATGACTGAGTTTGAGGACGACAAACGCCTCAACCGTCAAGACCCTGACGGGCTCCTAAGTTCCTTCAGCGATCCCGGTGCTGAAGCAATGGGCGCCATGGGCACCGAAGCGGGTTCAGATCTCAACTGGTTCATGATGCTTCGCGAGCGTGTTCAAGAACACGCTGCGAAGTCCAGCAAATACTCGTGGTGGGTTCTGTGGTCGCTACTTGCGGGACTGTTCGCACTTAACTTCACATTCACTGTATTTATTGTGGCCCTTCCGAGTGTTGCATCAGAGTTTCACACGAGCATCAGTGTTCTTTCGTGGACAATGATTGGACCACTTCTTGCATACGGACTTGCGGCTCCACTCTTTGGAAAAACAGGAGACATTTTTGGTCACCGTCGCCTGTATCTGTTCGGGCTAATTGGCGCAATGGCTTCTGCAGTGCTGACGGCACTTTCACACAATGTTGATATGTTGCTTCTCGCTCGAACTCTTGACGGAATTCAAGGAGCTGCAACCGGCACTGCCTCTGGTGCACTTATTAACAGAGTTTTTCGTCCAGACGAAAGAGTGAAGGCGCTCGGTTGGTGGTCACTCATTGGAGCGGGTGGACCAGTTATTGGAGTTTCTCTCGGTAGCCCGATTATCGCTGCGTTTGGATGGCGTTCGCTTTTTTGGTTCCAACTAATTTTGATTGCAACAGCCTTCTGTGTAGTTACGTTTGTTCTACCTAAGCAACGTGGTGATGCACCAGAGACGCAAGTTCAAAAAGAAAAAGCGCGAAAAGAGTTCAAACAAACTGACTGGTTGGGATCTTGGTCGCTGTCTTTTTCGATCACGGCCCTCATGCTCGGACTTTCACTTGGACCAATTAAGGGTTGGACGTCATCGCTAACGCTGAGCGGATTTGCGATTTCAACGGTACTTATGGCGTTCTTTATTTACCGACTCAACCATGCACCGCATCCACTTATTCCAGCGAAGTATTTTAAGAAAAGAAATTTTGCTTTTCCAATTGTGATTCGCGCATGCTGCAACTTCGCTTACTTCGGAGCGTTCTTTCTCTTTCCATTGCTGATGGAGCAGGGCTACGGTTATTCAGTGCCTCAGGTTGGAGGACTTTCAGTAGCTCGTCCAATTGCCTTTGCAGTTTGCTCGCCAATTGCAGGTTACTTTGCAATAAAAATTGGTGAACGTAAAAGTGCCATTGGTGGAGCATTCTTCCTCACCGTGTCACTCACCATGTTTTCGTTTCTTCATCCATCTACCAGTGCATGGGTTGTTGCGGTGGCGCTTTCGCTCTCTGGTCTCGGAATGGGAACCGCAATGCCATCAAGTTCTGCGGTAATGGCCAATGAAGTTAAGCAATCGGAATTTGGTGTCATGAGCGCAGCTCAAATGTTGGCCGTTCAGGTGGGCGAAGTTGCTGGTATTGAAGTTCTCGAAACCGTTCAACAAGGTCTTGTTCATAAACGTCACTTAGCTGGAGCCAGCCCTGGGCCAGAGCTCCTGGCGACATTCCATTTCCCATTCCTTATTGGGGCAATTGTTGGGGGCTTCGGGCTCATTGCGGCAATGTTTATTACTGACGTCCCAAGAGATAAGTCCAAACTCAAGTAGGTGGTTGCCGGGTAGTCTTTATACCTATGAGCACGCAAATTCACCCCGGATGTGAGTCATTTTCAGCCCAAGGAA
>CAIJWX010000035.1:0-17100 GCA_903824535.1 uncultured Actinomycetes bacterium
AGAAATGGACCGCCACGACGAGAATCAACCCGAAAACAATGAAGACCAGATTGTCGTCTTAGGCGCACAAGACTTCGTACTCAACAACATTGATCAAGCCAACCATCGCATTGAGGTGCTCGAAGAGCAGCTCCTCGAAGCCAGGGGACAACTGTCGCAGACTCGTTCGAACAACGAGAAGCTCACGATGACTATTCAACAGACTCGCGATCAGATTGCAAACCTTCGAGAAGAAGTTGAGAAGCTCACACAACCACCTGCGGTCTATGGAACATTCATTGCGTTTAATGATGACAACACCGTTGACATCTACGCGCAGGGAAGAAAAATGCGCGTCTCAATACTTCCTGGCATTACAACTAGTGATGTTCACCGCGGTGATGAAGTTGTGCTCAACGAATCCTTCTCCGTAATTGCCGTTCGAGCATCTGACGGTCAAGGTGAGGTTGTGACCGTTAAGGACGTTCTCGATGAGCGTCGCGTTCTGGTTTATGGTCGTGCCGATGAAGAACGGGTAGTCGAGCTAGCGCAGTCGCTTAAAGAGACCAAACTCCGTGCTGGTGATGCGTTGCTCTTAGACACCAGGTCAAACCTCTTGGTGGAGAAAATTGCCCGACCTGAGTCTGAAGAACTAGTACTCGAAGAAGTTCCAGACATATCTTACGAAGACATTGGTGGACTCGATGCTCAGATTGAACTCATAACTGACGCCGTTGAGCTTCCTTACCTGCACCGAGCACTATTCCAGGACTACGAATTACCTGCACCGAAGGGAATACTTCTCTACGGTCCTCCAGGATGTGGAAAGACGCTCATTGCTAAAGCCGTTGCTAATTCACTTTCGAAGAAAGTTGCTGAACTCTCTGGCAACAAAAATGTTCGTTCTTACTTCCTCAACATCAAGGGGCCAGAACTTCTCAACAAATATGTTGGTGAAACAGAACGTCAGATTCGAATTGTTTTCCAGCGTGCGCGTGAAAAAGCCGAAGAAGGTATGCCAGTAATTATTTTCTTCGACGAAATGGACTCACTCTTTAGAACTAGAGGAACAGGGATTTCATCAGACATGGAATCAACAATCGTCCCTCAGCTGCTCGCTGAGATCGATGGTGTTGAATCGCTTCGTGACGTCATTGTTATTGGCGCAACCAACCGAGAAGACCTCATTGACCCGGCAATTCTTCGACCAGGACGTCTCGATGTAAAGATCAAAATTGAACGACCTAATGCTGAAGCAGCAGCACAGATCTTTCAGCGTTATTTACACGCGGAACTTCCAATAGATGCAGACATCATCAAAGACCTTGGTGGTGGAGACCGTGACAAAGCAGTTCAGTTGATGATTGAAGAAACTGTTGCAGATATGTACCTAGTTGACGATGCCAACAGATTCCTGGAAGTTACGTATCAGGGTGGAGACAAGGAAATTCTTTACTTTAAAGATTTCGCTTCAGGCGCCATGATTGAAAACGTGGTCAGACGTGCCAAAAAATTAGCCGTGAAGCGCGAAATCGCAAATAAGGGTAAGGGAATTCGCACCGAAGACCTGATGGAATCAATTCGTCAGGAATACCGTGAAAACGAAGATCTGCCAAATACAACGAACCCCGATGACTGGGCGAGGATTTCTGGAAAGAAGGGTGAGAGAATTATTTTCATTCGCACACTCATCAATCGCGAAGAAACTGACGTCAAGGGCGGACGCTCAATTCAGCACGTCGGTACCGGCCAGTACCTCTAAATCATGAAAGTCCCAAAGGTTCTTGGTATTGAAACTGAATACGGCATTGCTGGGGGGCCAGAACAAGATCCAATCCTTGCTTCGAGCATTGTTGTTAATGCGTACGCGCAAGAAGGTAGAACAAGGATCAACTGGGATTTTGAAAGTGAACGACCAGACAGCGACTCCAGAGGAGTCCTCAACTTCACATCATTTGCACCAATTGTTGAAACGCACCTCGCAAACACGGTGCTTACTAATGGAGCTCGGCTCTACGTTGATCATGCTCACCCTGAGTATTCCTCTCCTGAATGTCGAACACCTCTTGAAGCAACGCTCTACGACGTAGCCGGAGAAGAAGTTCTCTATAGAGCAATGCAGATGTCGAATGAATATCTTGACGAGTCAATGAAGATCACGTTGTACAAAAACAATTCAGATGGTAAAGGCAACTCGTACGGAACACATGAGAATTATTTATTAAGCAGAGAACTCGACTTCAAAGATGTAGTTAAATCTGTAGTCCCACATTTCATTTCTCGACAGATCATTCTTGGCGCGGGAAAAGTTGGTGCAGAGACTGAGGACGGCCTAGAAGTAAATCCAGAGTTTCAAATTAGCCAGCGATCTGAATTCTTTGAAGAAGTTGTAGGTCTCGAAACAACATTGAAGCGTCCGATTGTTAATACTCGCGATGAACCTCACAGTGACGCCGAACGTTTTAGAAGACTGCACGTAATTATTGGTGATGCAAATATGAGTCAAGTTGCGACTTTCGTGAAGCTTGGCTCAACTGCTCTACTACTTTCGATTCTCGAAGCAGACGGATCAAAAGTATTCCCGAGCATTCCCGTTCACTCAGTTCAGGCGGTGAGATCTTTCTCAATCGACACAACACTCACTCATACTGTTTTGTGTGAAGACGGCAAAAAACGTACAGCGTGGGATTTTCAAGACGAGCTGTGGAATATGGCGAATAATTTCGTTAAGAGAACTGGCGGCGAAGAAGTCGCAGGCCCAGAAGAGATTGCTCTTATCTTGAAGCACTGGAGAGAAATGCTCGACGGTGTTCGCGATAATCGTGAATCCGTTGCGGACAGGGTTGACTGGGTTGCAAAACTGCGGGTAATTGAAGGAATCAAAAATCGTTACGGGCTCTATGGCACTGACCCAAAACTTCGAGCCATTGACCTTCAGTATCACGATGTACGTAAGGAGAAGTCCCTCGCAAGGCGGGTAGGGCTGCAGGAGTTATTTAGCCCCGAGCAAGTTAACGATGCCGTTCACTGCCCACCGAAGACCACTCGGGCCTATTTCCGTGGGCAATGTGTATCAAGGTATCCAGAGCAAATAGTGGCTGCAAATTGGGATTCTGTGGTCTTTGACCTGGGAGAAGGGCCACTCCAGAGGGTTCCAATGATGGACCCACTTCGAGGTACAGCAGAACTAACGCAGAACTTGCTAGAAACGAGTCCAACGGCAAACGCACTGCTGAAGGCAATTAACGGGTAGAAAAGAAGCATGAGCGAACAAGAACGAATCCAAAAACAGAAGACCGAACGAACAGCCACAGAGCACGCTGACGTAAACGTTGATTCCACCAAGAGTGATCAATTGAAGAATGACCTCGATGATCTACTTGATGAGATCGATGAGGTTCTTGAAGAGAACGCTGAGGAGTTTGTTCGTAATTACGTTCAAAAGGGTGGCGAGTAGTAATGGGGCTCCCGCTCTTTAACGCTCAAGAAGATCCAGGCCCTTCGTTCTTTCACTACGCCCAGGCAGCCGGGCTGAGCACACAGCATTCATCTGACAACGTCGAACTCCCGCACGCAACGACAGTTATTGCAGTTCGCTACGTAGGTGGCGTTGTAATGGTTGGTGACCGCCAAGCAACTGGTCACTACATTGCAAGTCGCGACATTAGAAAAATCGAAGCAGCTGATCGTTTCACTGCCATTGCAATCTCAGGAACAGCAGCGAGAGGAATTGAATTCATCAAACTCGCTCAGTTGTCATTTGAGCACTATGAGAAAATGACAGATGCCTCGCTGAGCCTTGAAGGTAAAGCGAATTACCTCTCACCTATTATCCAAAACAACAATCTCACGACACCACTAATGGTGATGCCACTTCTTGCTGGATGGGACACCAGTCACAAAGTTGGTCGAATCTTTGAATATGACGGAGCAGGGGGATGTTATGAACGTGCTGACTTCGCAACTATTGGATCTGGCTCACCATTCGCCGAGAGTGCGCTGCGACTCGGATTCAAGAGTGATCTTGACCTCGAAGCAGCGTTAGAGCTTGGTGCTCTTGCTCTCTACGAAGCAGGAGACAACGATCCGAGCACCGGTGGCCCTGATTTTGTTCGTGGACTATTTCCAATGATGGTGATCATAAATGAGAATGGTTTCCAGGAAGTTGATGTTGCAGATGTTGCCTCAAGGTTTAAGGCAATTAATGATCGCCGTACCCAATCAGGCGGCATTGCGGGAGGAACGCTCCGATGAGCAATTACTTCTACGTCAATCCCGAACAGTTAACAAAAGATCGCGCTGAATTCGCTCAAAAGGGCATTGCCCGTGGTCGGTCAATCGTTGCAGCGATCTATGAGACTGGTGTGGTGATGGTTGCAGAAAATCCATCAGCATCTTTAAACAAAATCTCTGAGATCTATGACCGGATCTCGTTTGCAGGTGTTGGTAAGTACAACGAATTCGACCGACTCAGAGAAGCCGGAATCCGTTGGGCAGATGGCACTGGCTATACCTATTCGCGTGAGGACGTAGATGCTCGAGCTCTCGCGAACTATTACGCGCAACACCTCGGAGACATGTTCTCTGAAGGTCAAAAGCCCTTAGAGGTTGAGATTCTTGTAGCTCAGCTAGGCAGCAAGATTCGACCAACGAAGCTCTACCGTGTTGGCTACGAAGGAACAATTACTGATGAACCAAAGTTCGCTGTTCTCGGAGGAGACGCAGAAACCATCAAGGAACGTTTTGCTGCGAGTGATGCAGAAATAAAGCCTCTAGCTCAGACGCTTAAGGAATGTGTCGCTGCTATTTCAGGGCCCGAGCGTTCAATCCCAGTTTCTGAATTAGAGGTAGGAATTCTGGAAGACCGCGGAACAAGACGAACATTTACTCGATTGAACGATACCCAAGTGAGCGAACTTCTCGGCTGATCACTCAGTAAGAAGGCAAGATCATGCTCAGGCGAATTTACGGTATTGAAACCGAATATGGAATTACGTTCTCTCTTCGTGGTCAACGTCGATTAAGCCCGGACGAAGTCTCAAGATTCCTATTTCGCAAAGTGGTCGCTTGGGGCAGATCTTCGAATGTATTTCTTGAGAACGGAAGTCGCCTCTACCTAGATGTTGGAAGCCACCCTGAATACGCCACGGCTGAGTGTGATTCACTTCACGACGTTGTAGCTCAAGATAAGGCAGGAGAGTCAATTCTGCGGGAGCTTGTTTCATACGCACAGGAGCAATTATCAGAAGAGGGAATCAAAGGCGACATCTTTCTCTTCAAAAACAACACAGACTCCACAGGAAACTCGTATGGATGTCATGAAAACTACTGCATTGAGCGAATTGAAGACTTGACTCGACTCGAGCAGGTGTTCATTCCATATTTGATAAGTCGCCAAATATTCACTGGTGCGGGGAAAGTTGTTACCAACGTCAAGGGAACAACGTATTCCATGAGCCAGCGTGCTGAGCACATTTGGGAAGCAATCTCTTCTGCGACCACGAGGAGTCGACCAATAATCAACACGAGAGACGAACCTCACGCCGACCCAGAGCGTTTTAGGCGTCTGCACGTGATTGTTGGTGACTCGAATATGAGTGAGTTTGCAACATATCTAAAGCTAGGAACAGCTGCAGTGGTGCTTGCCATGATTGAAGATAAGAACACCGTGCTGCGTGATTACAACATGGCATCTCCAATTAACGCTCTTAGAGATATTTCATACGACCTGTGGAGCAAAGATCCCGTAAAGCTTGTCAATGGAAGAGATATGACGGCATTAGAAATTCAAGAGGATTTGTGCGAGCGCGCAGAAGCTTTTGTCCAGAGCCATGACGATCTTCCAGAAGATCAAAAACACGCTGTGAAGCTTTGGCGTGAAGTTATTGAACAGTACCGAATTGATCCAATGATACTGAGTGACCGTGTTGACTGGATCGCAAAGCTTCAGATTATTGAACGCGAGCAAGAACGTTCTCATAGTGCACTTTCGGATCCAAAGATTGCGCTAATTGACCTTTTGTATCACGACACAAACTCTGATCGAGGACTCTATTACCGACGTCAAGCTAGAGATCACTTCCAGCGAATGGTGAGCGATCAAGACGTTGGATACGCGACGACGACTCCTCCGAGCACCACACGTGCTCACATGAGAGGAACATTTATTAAAGCTGCCAAAGAATGGCGCCGTGATTACACAGTGGACTGGGTTCACTTGAAATTAAATGACGAGATGCAAAGAACGGTTATTTTGAAAGACCCGTTCAAAAGCACTGATGATCGATTTAAGAAGTTGATAAGTTCACTCGAGCGTCACGACTAGCCTTGTCACGTGACTAACGAGGAATTACCAAACGAGAATATTGATATCAACGATTTCGATTGGTCACCCTACGTCGTTAACTTTGCAGATGAACACACCGGAATGGGTTTTCGTCCTTCCGATGTGGAGATTAAGGCTCAAAGGAAAGCTCAGAGTCGTCGTAGACGTAAGCGTGCAGGCTTTGAATGGATCAGCATAATTATTATCGCGTTCGTAGTCTCAGCGTTTGCACGAGTATTTATCTTTCAGACCTATTACATTCCTTCGGCTTCAATGGAGCCAACACTGCTCATAGGAGACAGAATTATTGTTAACAAACTGAGTGTTTCACTTGGAACAGTAAATACTGGTGACATCATTGTTTTTAAGGCTCCAGCTGAAGTCGCAACACAATGTGGTGACGCGGTTGCAGATCTTGTAAAACGAGTAGTCGCCGTACCTGGCGATGTTGTCTCCTCGAAGGGCAACTCAATCATTGTGAATGGTACAGTTCTGAAAGAGAAGTGGCCACACAATGAGCCACTCGGCGCAAAGCCAATCGACAAGCAAACAGTTCCAGCAAACAAATACTTCGTAATTGGCGATAACCACCCTGATTCATGTGACAGCCGGTACTGGGGTTACGTTCCCAAGGACAACATCATTGGCAAAGTCTTCGTTCGAATTTGGCCATTTTCACGTATTCACTGGTTCTAGGAGAGGGGCGAGCGCATCGTCCTACAATGTCTAGGTGTTCGATTTAAGCCCAATCAAAATCATTGTGATTATTGCGGTTGCACTTTTGCTGCTCGGTCCGGACAAACTCCCTGAGGTCGCGGCAAAATTAGGCTCTGCCTGGTCATCATTAAAGAACATTCAGAAGAAAATTGAATCTGAAGTTCGTCAAGTTGTTCCAGATCTTCCAAGTACTGGCGATATTGCACGAATTGCTCGAAACCCTGTCAACATGCTCAATAAGCTCGCTGAACAATCTGAAGAAAAAGAAGTCAACGCAAAGCTGATTGCGGAGATCGAGGCCAAGGCAGCAGCCGGAGAAGTCATGCCTGAAATTTCAGAGCCACTCCCAATGACACCGGCAGATCAATCTCCAGCCCCGAATACAACTTTGAAAGGCGACGCACCGTTTCCAAACGATCCGTCAATGAACTAATTCATGAGCCGATTTAGTAAAGCCGCAACCGGAATGACACTCGCCGAACACTTGGCTGAGGTTCGTCACCGTTTCTTCGTTACAGCTATCAGTGTTTCCATATTTGGTGTCATTTCTTTTCTTCTCTATTCACCAATTCTTAGTTTCTTGCAACACCCGTACTGTCTCGCCAGCACAGACAACTGCAAGTTCCTAGTTACTAATCCAATGGACGGATTATCACTACGAATCAAGATCTCTCTTTACGGTGGAATGCTTTTCTCGCTTCCCGTTATTTTTTGGCAACTCTGGAGTTTCATTAATCCAGGACTAAAAAAGAACGAACGCAAGTACATTGTTCCGTTTGTAATCTCAGCGGTAGTTTTCTTTGCCATTGGTGTGATTGTTGCGTATTACAGCTTCGGACACGCTTTGCAGTTCCTGCAGGCAGTCGGTGGAAATACTTTGGTTACTCAGTACAACCCAAATAACTACCTAAGTCTCTTAACAATGATGATGTTCATCTTTGGGCTCACCTTCGAGTTCCCAGTTGTTCTTATTGCTCTCGAACTCGCTGGAGCAGTGACACCAAAGACACTGCTTAAGAACTGGCGCTACGCAGTTATTGGAATAACAATTGCATCTGCAGTGTTTACACCTAGCGGTGACCCGCTTTCAATGTGTGCACTTGCTATTCCACTTGTGGTCTTTTATTTCGCATCAATTGGTATTGGCAAGCTCTTTAAAAAATGACCTCAGGAGATTACCGCAGCCGGTTCATTGATGGACTCGGTTTCGGACCAGACCACTTCCAATTAGACGCTATTGAAGCTATAGATCAGAACGTCAATGTTCTCGTCAGCGCACCAACAGGCGCCGGTAAGACGCTGATTGCCAACTACGCGATTGGACGAGTTCTCGAACGTGGTGAGCGTGCTTTCTATACAACACCACTTAAGGCACTCTCTAACCAAAAGTTTCATGAACTTTCGAAACTCTATGGGCCAGAAAAAGTTGGACTGCTCACTGGTGACACTTCAATAAATCGCAATGCTGAGATCATTGTTATGACCACTGAGGTCCTTAGAAACATGCTGCTCACTGAGTCATCACAGTTAATGACTCTCGGCTTAGTGGTGCTTGACGAAGTTCACTATCTACAGGATCAATTTCGCGGGGGAGTATGGGAAGAGGTAATTATCTTGACCCCATCAGCAGTTCGATTCGTCGCTCTCTCGGCGACTATAGGTAATGCTGATTTTGTAGGCAAATGGTTTGAAGCCGTTAGAGGGCCCACATCAGTCATTATTGAAAAGACGAGGCCAATCCAGCTTCACAATCACATTGCCATTGTTAAGCGTGGAGCACCTGCCCCAGAGATTGTTGATCTTCTGCACGAAGGTCGACTTTCTGACGAAGCTCGAAAGATCGACAACATGATGAAGTCGACCAGACGATTTCGTCCGGGACCAAAGTGGAAGGGCCCCAAGTCCAGCGCGCCGCCACCACCATTTAGACCACCTCGTAGAAGTGAGTTGCTCCAGGCGCTAGAGCGAGAAGATCTACTTCCGGTAATTGTTTTCATTTTTTCTAGAGCAGCGTGTGATGACGCTGTAAATCAATGTCGCCGAGATGGACTTCTGTTCACGACACCAGATGAACGCCGAGAAATTGAAGAAATCGCCAGAGAGCGCTTGCAGAACTTCAGCGAAGACGACCTCAAGGCACTCGAATACAACGAGTTCATTGACTGTCTTCGTCGAGGACTTAGTGCACACCACGCAGGCATGGTTCCAGCATTTAGAGAGATTGTTGAAAAGTGCTTCGAGCAGAATCTCTTGGCAGTGGTCTTTGCAACTGAAACGTTGGCATTGGGAGTAAACATGCCAGCCAGATCAGTTGCTCTGGAGCGCTTTACTAAGTACTCAGACTCTGGAAGAAAGTTTCTCACGAGTGGTGAATATTCACAGATGACAGGGCGAGCTGGACGCCGTGGACTCGATGATGAAGGTCACGCAATTGTTTGCTTCACCAATGAAGTTGAATTCCATGACGTTGGGCGAGTGGCGTTAGCTCCGCCGTCAGAGCTGCACTCATCTTTTAGACCAACGTATAACTTCACTGCGAACCTCATTAATCACTTTGAGTTCGAAACAGCACTCGAAGTTGTGCAGCGTTCATACGCTCAATTTGAAACTGATCACCGTGCCACGCCTTCAAAAAGGCCACTAGGTGATCAGATGGTTGCTCGCCACAAGGTATTAGAAGAACTTGGCTACGCCGAAGGCTGGAAACTCAACCAGCAGGGTCAGCTGCTCAGATCTATTTATCACGAGTGTGACTTGCTCATTGCAGAATCAATCGCAACCGGTGTGTTTGAAGATCTAGAACCCGCCCAACTCGCCGGACTGCTTTCTTGTTTTGTTTTTGAATCAAAGCGTTCGACAAGAGCGCCTCACGCGGGAAAGCACGTTACGACAAAGAAGAAGAACCTCAACGACCGGCTGGGTAGTGAACGTAGGGCGAACATTACCGACCGCCTCTATGAAATTCAGACAACCAACGCGTTTATTCGAGAAGTAGAAGAACGCTACAAAGTTCCTCACGCCAAAGAACCAGATGGCAAATTCGCAACAACTATTACTGCCTGGGCGAGAGGATCATCACTCAGCGTTGTGCTTGATTTGGCTGATGCAGAAATCGGCCAAACCTCCCCGGGGGACTTTGTTCGAAACGCCAAACAAGTGGCAGACCTCTGTGAACAACTGTCTCGGATGCACCATTTGACGGCCGTGGCTGGAGTGGCCGAAGAGGCCAGAGACGCTGTACTTCGCAGTGTCGTTGCGGGTGCTTCAAGCGTCCACCCGTAAGGGCATTTTGCGCTCTAATCTGATTTCTCCATGCACCCCTACGCCGTCGAAGAATTCACAGAAGAAGAAGCCACGATCCTTCGCCGGTATTTCACGAATCTTGAATCACCCGTCTTTGCTCTCGTAAACCTTCCTGAGGTCGTTAAAGGGGCTCTATTTGCTCGTTATTCGCGTTCCTCGAAGAGTTTGCGTCGATTGTTCCTCGATGAGTTTGTGGGCGATCTAGACCTGACTGGCGATGTTGGAATAGATGCAACGATTGGTCTTGACCGTGCAGATGATCTCTACCAAAAAATCTTCTTTGAATACGGCGACGACTCTGTTGCTCAACTTGGTGGAGTTCACCTCGCGTGCGAACAAGCAAGCAACGTTCTAACCAAAGTTCTCGAGTGGGGTCGACTCATGAGTTACCTCGAGCAGTCAACTCGCTACCTCGGGTATGACAAGCGACTCAGCAACGGTCACTACCGTTTTTACCGTGACCATGACGTCACCAAGTCTGCCTTTGGAGCTCGCTACATCGGTGAAATGGACCGAATGTTCGACACCTATGGCGAACTACTTCCACAACTAGTTGAGTGGCTCACTAAGAAGTTCCCTAAGACTGCTGACGACACTGACTTTGTTTATCGCCAAGCTATCCGTGCCAAGGCCCTAGACGCAGTACGTGGACTCCTTCCAGCGAGTGCCTTATCAAACTTAGGAATCTACGCATCAGGCCAGGCATATGAATCGCTGCTGCTTCGTATGCGTGCGCACCCACTCCCAGAAGTTCGTGAGTACTCTCAGCTAATGATGGACGAACTCATCAAAGTGATTCCATCATTCCTCAAGCGAGTGAATATTGCAGAACGTGGCGTTGCATGGACTGACTACCTTGCTGAAACCAAGGGTGCCACGAAAGATCTCATTGCATCAATGTGGACAGATGTTGAAAATGAGCCGGGCGAGCACGTACGACTTGTTTCATACGACCTTGAAGGTGAAACGAAGATTCTTGAAGCGATTGTCTTTGGTAACTCAACAATGTCTCATGACGATGCGATTAAGCGCGTCGCGGCAATGACCCCAGCAGAGAAGTCAAAGTTAATGACTACCTACGTGGGGGACCGTAAAAATCGTCGACACCGTCCAGGTCGAGCCTTTGAGCGAACTGACTACAGGTTTGAACTCGTAACTGACTATGGAGCCTTTAGAGATCTCCAGCGCCACCGTCTGCTCACAATTGAATGGCAGCCCCTAACGGTTGAACTCGGGTACGACGTGCCTGATGTGATCACTGAGGCTGGGCTGGCAGAGCCATACATAGAGTCTCTAGAACGCTCTGCAGCGCTCTATTACGACATGCGCGAGGAATTCCCTGAGCAGTCCCAGTACTGCGTAGCGCTGGCCTTCAGAATTCGCTACGTGATGCAGATGAACGCTCGAGAAGCCATGCACCTCATTGAACTCAGGTCAGGTCCACAAGGTCACCCGAGCTACCGCAGAGTGGCTCACGAGATGGCCAGGCTCATTAGAGATGAAGCAGGACATCACGCAATTGCAGATTCAATGCAATACGTAGATTTCTCTGATACTGACCTCGAAAGACTAGAAGCAGAGCGCTCAGCAGAGAGAAATCGCTCAAAACGATAGAAAATTCAAAGAATTACGAATTTTAAGCGAATTGACAACTAATCAGGCATTTTACGGCCTACACTGCCATCGCTACAGATAAGAGCATTTAAGGAATATATGGCCAGTGACGGCGACACAGACGAAGCATTCGACGAAGAAGAGTTAGCTGACGGCTTCGAAGAAGAAATTGTTGGTGAAGAGGGAGACCTCGAAGATGGTGACATTCTCGTAGTTGACGACGACTCTGAAGAAGACGAAGCCGCTGCAATTGACGAAGAAGAAGTAATTGCGCCAGTAGTTGTTGAAGAAGAAGAGGACGTTGCTGATGACGCTGATGTTGAGCTTGCTCTCGACGAAGTCCTCGCAGAAACCATTCGACGCGACACCACACCTGAAGATGACGACGAGGCTCCTGTCGAAGTTGATAATACGCTCGATCCAACTGAAGTCATTCTTCCTAAACAAGCTGACGAATTTCGCTGCACCTCATGTCGTTTGCTGAAGAAAATGAGTCAGCTAGCTGACAAGTCGAAGACTCTTTGTCGCGACTGCGTCTGATATTGAACCAATGAAGGTCACTCTCTGTTCGTCAGTGACTCCAGAAATTCAAGCACTCTGGAATGAATCGTTAAGCGAAATCTCAGACTCACGCGGTGGGCCTGAATTTTTGTTGCAAATTAGCAATGGTGAAGAACTCAGCAGTCTTCTCTCAATGAGCGTCTCGAACAAAGAGCTATGGATTCATGAAAGCTCAAACGCAGTGGCTCTTTGCAGAGAAGGAGTCATTCTAGGAATTTATGTACGTCCCAACGACCGACGCAAGGGAATAGCAAGGTCAATTATTAACGATCTAATTAGTGCTTGCGGAGCAGTTGATGGCTACGCACTTCCTGGAGACCGAGCAACTAAGTCGCTCTATGAGTCAATTGGCTGGAAGGCTCGTCTACTTACGATGCGCGGCGAGTAGCCGGGCGACGAGGAGCTCTTGATGGTGGTGGCGGTGGTGGCACCGGCATACCAAGCAATTTTGCAAGCTCTGGAATTGCTCCAGCATTCTTAATTGCCAAGTTCTTGCTGACATCGTTTGCTGGAATTCCAACGGGCTTAATGTTCCTGCGAATAGAAGTGTCAACTGCAAGAGTCACAATTTCATTCCACTGAGCAGCATCAAGTTCTGCAGTCAAAGTTTCTGATGTCATTGCAATTACTTTTGCTGCCATCTCAGCGCTTACGCGAGTTGACATGTCTGGAGGACGAGCAACTAGACGAAGAGCTTCAGCAACATTCTTAGAGTTAAAAGCAGCTTCGAGCTTCTCGTTCCAAACTGTGCGAAGGTGATCAACCTTAGAAGTAAGGGAGGTCTGAAGTTCTTTCAGCTGTTGGCGACCTTCATCATCAAGTGACACGGTCTTTGCGGATGTAACAACTGCGCGTAGGTCACGAAGGCGAAGTTCGCGTCCGGCACCAATTGCACCAGCTGCCTTGTCCTTCCAAAGAGCCAAGTTGGTCTTGCCGAGTAGCTCTTCAGCAATACGATCAATAGTTTCTGCATCAATCGTTGGACGGCCCTGTGCGGTTGCGTTCTTGTTCTGCTCAGCAACAGCAGACCTAACTGCTGGCATTCCACCACGAAGAAGTTGTTCTGCAACTGGAAGCTGCTCAGGCGAGAGCGTTGCTAGAAGTGCATTACGGAAAATAGTTGTCATTGGAGCTACAACTGGACCAGTTGGACGAGCTGGGCGATCACCACGAGCTGGACGCTCGGTGCGTGGTCCGCGCTCGGAATTTTCACCAGTTGCAGATGGACGATCTTTTGAACCTGGACGACTTGAAGGGCGCTTCGAATCACGACGATCACCTTCACGGCGCTCACCGTCACGTCGACCACCACGGCCCTTAGGGGCGTAGGTAACAACAACGTCAGGACCAGTGTCAGTCTTTGCGATGATTTCTAGGCGCTCTTTACGAGGGTCTAGGGGAGAAGCCGTCTTTGCCGGGAGTACTGAAATAACTTCAATACCTTCCATCATCTGTTCAATCTCGGCACGGTAGACGGTGCCAATGACTGGTCCACCCGCAATGAGAGCAGCACTAAGCGATCCCTTTGGAAGCTTGGCTCCTGCGGCGCGCCATGTAGCAACGTCCCCGTTCAGGCTGGTGATTTCGATCTCAATACGGCGTGACATAGGTTTCTAATCTACTCGCTCCAAGAACAGGGAATCTTCAACCTATATTTATTACGAATATATACTTTCGGCCTAAGGTAAATGCCATGAGCGACGAAACAAAGAACACTCCAAGCCAGGAACCAGACGAGCGCACCCTCGCTGAAATCTTGAGAGATGTGGTTGAGAAGTCAGCTGTCGATCCAGTTCTAGGACAGCCGTCACCAGCTCCTGCACCTGTTGAAGTTCCACAGATAGTTGATGAAGTACCACTCGCTTCACAGAAGGCCGGACCAAAGTCTGTGTTGTCGAGTCGCATTGGACTACTGCTTGTTGCGGGCCTTATTGGTGGACTCGCTGGTCACTACGCATCGACAGGTAACAACTCAGGCAATGGACTCACCATTCAGTCAGTAACTAACTCTCCAGGGGCGGCGATTCTTCCCAATGGAATGAGTATTCCAAAACTTGTTCAGAAGCTTCTTCCAAGTGTTGTTTCAATTGACGTCAGCGGTTCTGGGGGAGAAGACCAGGGAACTGGAATGATCATCTCTTCAAGTGGACTCGTCATTACCAACAATCACGTAATTGCGGCGGCTATTGGCAGTGGAAACATAACTGTCACTCGTTCAGGATCCACCAAAAAATATCCAGCAACACTCATTGGGACAAATCCAATCAACGATGTTGCGCTGATTCGTATTGACAATGTCTCTGGGCTTCCAGCTGTTGCATTTGGGAACTCCAAGAAACTCAATGTTGGAGACTCAGTAGTCGCAATTGGAAATGCTCTTGGACTAGCGGCTGGAACACCAACCGTTACAACTGGAATTGTTTCTGCTCTTGGTCGCACCGTTACGGCATCTTCGTCTGTGGCTACAGAGACACTGAATGACATGATTCAAACAGACGCTGCAATTAATCCAGGTAACTCTGGGGGTCCTCTTCTTGACTCTGCAGGAAACGTCATTGGAATGAATACTGCAGTTGCAGGGACTCTTCCAGACGGCTCGAGTGCCCAGAACATTGGATTCGCAATTCCAGCAGCAACAATTCAGTCTCTACTCAAAACTCTCATGGCTGGACAAAGTGTTGTTACTCACGGCGCGTACATGGGTGTTGAAATTGAGTCAATGACACAAGCGCTCCAGCAGCAATACGGATTCAGTGTTTCAACTGGTGCAGTTGTTATGAGCGTTATTGCAGGAACTGGCGCAGCCAATGCCGGCATAAAGCAGGGCGACATTATTACTGCAATCAATGGCACAACCATTAGCGGAGGACAAGACGTCCAGAGCGTTATTTCTTCTCACCGTCCCGGGGACGTCGTGAAGGTTTCAATAGTTCGAGGGACCCAGCGCCTCACCCTTAATGTGACGCTCAAAACCAAACCTGCGAATTAAGCCGTAGTTGCGATTCCACCATCAACTGGAATTATTGCTCCAGTGATGTAACTAGCGGCGGGGGAGGAGAGGAATATGGCCGTTCCCGCCATGTCGGAAGGCTTTCCAATTCGCTTCATTGGAGCACTGCTCGCAATTTGATCACCGAAGGCTTCGAGTGTCGCCTTCATCATCTTTGATTCAAATGGTCCCGGAGCGATTGCATTAACAGGTACTTTTGGAGCCATTGCTTTTGCGAGGTGGCGAGTCATCTGGTGTACAGCAGCCTTCGAAGCTGAGTAGGCGAATGTTTCCATGATTGGAACATGGATTCCGTCAATGCTTCCAATGTTGATAATTCGTGCAGGGGAGTCTGGCTTAGAAGCCTTCTCAAGAAGTGGACGCAAGAACTTAGAAAGGTGGAAGACGCCCTTGACGTTCACTGAGAGGACGCGCTCGAATGAAGCTTCGTCAGTTTCAGCCATTGGAGCACCCCAGGTGGCGCCAGCATTGTTAACAAGAACGTCGAGGTGGTCTTCGCGCTTTGCAATTTCATCAGCGAGACGCTTGCACTCAGCCTCAGAAGAAAGGTCAGCGGGGATAGAGATGCACGTTCCGATCTTGGAGAGTTCGGCCGCGAGTTCGTCACACGCCTGAGCCTTGCGAGCTGAGATGTATACCTTTGCTCCAGCATTAATGAACCCGGTAGCAATCATTTCGCCAATACCTCGGCTACCACCGGTGACTAGAACAACTTTGCCTGAGACATCAAAAAGATTTTCCATGGGTGTCATTGTAGAGCGCGGTAGGTTCAACAACCTGACCAACAAGTATCGCGACTCGAGGTCTCGGAAGCTCTGGACGAAGTTCACTGGCAACGACCAATGCTTCATCTGGATCAAATGCCATTACAAGTTGTTGCTCCATACCTTTGTAGAAGTCACCCCAAATGACGCGAAAGAGGACCCGTTCAGTACTAGACACGTAACAACAGTATCTGACGTTTATTGGTATAAAGCCGATAATGTACGTTATGTAAAGTTATAAATACGTTGAAACATAAGGACATTCGAACCTTTTTACATAACGCTTCCCTGACTTGTCTCCAAGTAGTTTTAGAACGCAATGAATACTCGCCGCGCAGTTACTCCAAAGATGTTTTTTACATCGATTTCTGTCGTGGCTCTTGGCGGATTCGTTGGAACAATTATTCGAGACGTTTTAATGAAGCTCCAGCCGGCTGCGAACCAGTCAACGTGGGTCTCACATATCCCCTGGGTTCTTGCCGCCATCAATATTTCTGGCATCTATCTAGCCACAAGACTGCTCGTTGGGCCGCTTAGAGATAACCATTTTGATAATCCCAATCGTTTACTACTAATCACAGGGCTGCTAGGTGGGTACACGTCCTATTCGGCGATTTTCGTCACTTTGTCAGGAATCTGGCACCTGAGTGTGCCGGCTGCATTTTTAACCTTCTCCTGCCTGTTCATTTTGAGTCTTTTTTCGGGATGGCTCGGACTTCAGGGGGCGAAGAAATGATTCTCCTTCTCGTAGGAGTTTTTGGAGCACTTGGTTGCGTAGTTCGCTTCCTTATGGAGTTCGCTGTTCGCCTTCGTCACCCTACGCAGCG
>CAIJWX010000036.1:0-2590 GCA_903824535.1 uncultured Actinomycetes bacterium
AGTCGCTTTGTAACGAGTGGGTCAATATCGAAGTGAACGGCACGAATTGAATAAGGATTTAGAGTTGCGCAGTACTGCAGCGCACGTTCAGTTGCGATGTCATAACTGTCAACAAACACCACAACACGGTGAAGTTTAAACTTCGCGACTGTTGAACCACCTGCACGTGATGCTTCAAAGACAGCGTTCTCTTTTCGATACGACTTATTCATTTGAAGTAAGCCAAAAACCATGATTGGCCCAGCCACCACAACAATCCATGCGCCTTCAGAAAACTTAACAACTGCGAACACGAGGGCAATGATGAGCGTTACAAAACACGAAAGCGCATTGATGATCAGTCCACGCTTCCAGTGTTTATCGCGGTCTTTCCAGTGCTTACGAGCCATTCCAGCCCCGGCCATTGTGAAAGCAGTAAATACTCCAATGGCGTACAGCGCAATGAGCCCATTAACCCGAGCCTGAAATACCAGCACTAACACCAAAGCCATGGAGCCAAGTACCAAGATTCCATTAGAGAATGCCAAGCGGTGACCGCGTTTAGTTAGTTGACGAGGAAGGAACTGATCGTTAGCTACGAAGTTGCAGAGATACGGGAAGCCGTTGAAGCTCGTATTGCCACCAGTGAAAAGAATCATCATTGTTGCAAACTGAACTAGGTAAAAAATGACGTGTCCAATTCCGTGTGAACCAAATACTGCAAGTACTTCTTGGCTAACAACGGTTGGTGTTCCTGCCGCGTAAGGAAGTGCGTGTGTCCATTTCGCGAGGAATGTTGTGCCCACGAGCAAGAAGGCGAGCGTGCACGCCATAACAACCATCACAATTCGTGCATTGCGAGCTTCTGGCTTCTTGAAACTCGATACTCCATCAGAAATTGCTTCTAGACCAGTTAGCGATGATCCTCCGTTTGCGTAAGCACGCAGCAGGGTTAGAAATGCAACTCCCATCAAGAGACCGTGGCCGCCAGTTCCTAAGCGACCATCAACAAGCAAATTAACTGGGGGTTGGGCTAGGTGATGAAGTGAACCAGTTAAATACTTTGTAAAACCAAAAATGATTGTTGCAGTCATCATGGAGATGAAGAAATATGTTGGGAACGCAAAGAAGCTTCCCGCTTCTTTAATTCCTCGCAAATTTACATACATCAGAATGATCACTACTGCAACGGTGATTATCACCGTGTACGGCACTAACGAAGGAACGGCACTCGTTAATGCTGCAGTTCCCGCACTGCACTGCACTGCAACGGTAACGATGTAGTCAATCAAAAGTGCAACAGCGGTTACGGCTGCGGTTTTAGGACCAAAGTTTTCTCGAACAACAATGTACGAGCCACCGGTGGTGTTGTAATAACCAATGACATCGAGGTACGACAACGTAACAAGCAGTAGAACACCGAGAATCACGAACATGATTGGAACCAATAGCGAGAATGCAGCAAGACCTATATATGGGGTCAATTGCGTCAAAATTTGTTCTGCACCATACGCAGAAGATGAAATGCAGTCAGGTGCAAGTACGCCAAGAGCAACCGGTTTATTAATTCGTTCGCCCGCTAATTGTTCAGAAACAAAAGGCTTTCCGAGAACTGCTCTTTTTATGCGGTACCCGCGTGTCTCTGGATAAACGGTGTCAATATTTGCGTGAGAAGTAAGAACCTTAGTGTTGCTTGATATCTGCTTATCGGCTTCTGACACGTAGTCAACACTAAACCAACTAGGCGCATTTATTGTCAATACTTGCGTTTTATAACAAAAGTGTGGTCAACTGGGTCAATGCACATCGTTGTGGTTGGCTGCGGCCGAGTCGGATCTGAGCTCTCAATGCAACTCTCAGAAGAAGGACATTCAGTTGTCGTAATTGACAAAAACCGTGATGCATTTCGCCGTTTGACTCGCTTCAGTGGCAAAACACTGGTTGGATCTGGGTTTGACCGCGAAATACTTCTTCAAGCTGATGCCAGTCACGCTGACGCACTTGCGGCTGTGACAAGTGGTGACAATTCAAACATTCTCTGCGCACGAATTGCTCGTGACAACTACCAAATCAAAAATGTTGTGGCTCGAATCTATGACCCGCAGCGCGCTGGTATTTACATGAAACTTGGCATCCCAACAGTTGCAACTTCGCTATGGACCACCAAGCAGGTGAAGCGCTGGATAATCCCTTCAGACGAAGCAATTGAATGGAGCGACGGAACAGACACGCTTCACTTAGTGGAGCGCGTTGTCCCCGACCACTTAGCTGGAAAACCAATCAAGTTTTTTAATGATGAGAATGACGTAAAAGTTGTTGGACTTGTTCGCAGTGGTGCTGGTCGACTCAACGTAGACGAGCTCTTCTCACAAGAAGACGACATTATTCAGTGCATCGTGACAAACGTCGGACTTACAAAACTCAAGTCAGTTCTCGAAGGAGGACAGTCATGAAGGTTGTAATCGCCGGTGGTGGATCAGTTGGTATAGCTATCTCGCTCGACCTGATTGATCGTCGCCATGACGTGACCTTGATGGAGCAGTCAAACTCCGTTGCTGAAAAAATTAAGCAGCAGCACCCTGGCATCAATGTCGTTGCTGCTGATGCGTGC
>CAIJWX010000037.1:0-19733 GCA_903824535.1 uncultured Actinomycetes bacterium
AAACCTAAGTAATTATTGGGAATTCATATACAAAATAAATCATTAGATAATGTCGAATAATCCAGTTATCTTGGGACCAAATTTTGCATCGTTGTGAGTAAAAATGAGTAAAAATTCATTGGTTTATTTAGCCAAATAAATATTTAGAAACTGCACGAGATCAGTTATCAACTTTTTTGATAACTACTTTGCTTTATTGCCCTGAAGCGTCCAGTGAACAAGTGCATTTGCGTGACCATGACCCATCTCGTGCTCTGACTTCAGGTAATTCACAATTTCCATGTGCTTCTCTTTGCCACATTTAGTAATTATCTTCTGCCACTGCGCTATTGACTTTCCATACTTCTTCTCGATTGATGGAAAGTAGGAAGCAGGTCCCTGTTTTGGCCATTCGTTAGTTGCCATGACTACCAACCTTTAAAAATGTTTGACAAAACCTTATCTTGTAAATTTAATGAGTTATCGATAATCGTCTCTACGTCACGACTATTCCCTAACCTTTATAAGAAAGGCAGGCTTTTCACTTTTACGGAAAGTACTTGCAGACAATATTTGCAGTTCATCAGTCGTCTAGCTAATGATTCTCAAGTTGCCTCTAGGCCATAGTTTGTGTTGATCAGAAATCATTCATTTTCTAACCATTAATGATGTCCTGCATACCTTTGAAACCCCAGGTCAAGAGATGGGCTGTGATGGGCATTTATTGAGCTCAATTAAGGTGATTACCTCTGTATCCATCGGATTATTATTCGTTCGACCAGTCGGTATAATATGCTCTATGGAGCAGAACCATTTGGTCTGCTTTGAAATAACAAGGGGCGTACGGTCATGAATAAGGAATTTGATGTTCATCTGGGCGGTAGTCGCCCCATTGGATATGACTACTGGCCTCTTCCTGAAGATAATCCCGGAGTCGACCTTCACTATGAATCAATAAGGACGGTAGCCCCAGATGGTGGGCTAGCTCGAGGGCTTGTGTGGACTCCACCTAATGGAAAGTGGAAAACAGCAATCGTAATGAGTCATCCAAGAGCTGACTTCAGCGTGCACTACGCTGCTCCGTTTCTTGCTGCTGCAGGATTCGCAGTGTGTGGGTTTGGAACTCGATACATGAATAACGACACTGACTGTATTCATGAGTCTGCTGCAATGGATGTGAAAATGATGGCAGACGAGATGCGACGTCGCGGTGCCGAAGCAATCGTGCTGGTCGGCAACAGCGGTGGTGGACCACTTACGGCACTTGCTCAAAGTCTTCATGGGATTGGCGATGGATGGATTGGACTTGCGGCATCCCGTGGCGAAGGACCATGGCTCACTGAACGAATTGATCCGTCGGTTGCTGACGAGAGTGACCCATTTTCGACGGTTCCTGAATTAGACATGTACAACCCAGACAATGGGTGGCGACCATGGCCAGACTCATGCAGCTACGACACCGACTGGCTAAAAATTTACCGCGCAGCACAGCTTGCAAGAGTTGCACGACTCGACGAAATCGCTAAGGAATCAATCAGAATGTCTGGAGACGCTGCAAAAGCTGCTTCTCATATTGACTTAATGTCAAACCCTAAGGAGTGGCAGCGTCTGAAGAGTCGCGCATCCTGGAACAAGTACATGGTGATTAATCGAACTTTGGCTGACCCGGCGTATCTTGATTTGAGTATCGACCCCGATGACCGACCAATGGGCAGCCTCTTTGCACATCCCGATCCAATGGTTGCGAACTACCGACGTAACGGAATGGCTCGAACAATTACCGCCCGTGGCTGGTTATCAACATGGTCAGGCTTGTCTACGAGCGCGAGGATGGATCAGCTGATGCCAAAAATGACGATCCCTTCTCTACTAGTTCACCCGACCGCCGATACCGAAATCCACATTCGAGACAGCGAAGCAAGTTTTAGAGAGAACGGTGCAACTGACAAATCTCTCGTCTATATAAAAGGTGCTCCGCACTACCTTGAAGGACATCGCCCTGAAGCAATGGCTGTCGTGGTTGATTGGCTCGCGGAGCGCTTCCCCCGGTGAAAGACAGCAGCAGCACCTCTGTCGACAATGTGACATTTCGAGTTTCGATTCGCAATTGGATCGATAAAAACTTGGTGCCGGAGCTTCGTGAACTTTCAATGCCTAAGCATCGAGATATTCTTCTTCACCTAAAATTCGGAGGCTGGGTTGGCGGACATGGCGAACTTGAGGATGCTTGGCTCAAGTGGGTAAAGCGTAATGAAGATGGTGGATTCATTTGCCCTTGGTGGCCCGAATATGCGGGTGGCAAAGGTTGGAATTCGTTTCAACAAATGGTGTGGAGTGAAGAACTAGCTATTGCCGGGATGCCACGAGTCACCAGAGGTTTGGGTGAGCATCTTGCAGGGCCAGCAATATTTATACATGGGACTCAAGAACAGCAGGAACAATTTCTTCCTTCCATTCTTGATGGTACCGACATCTACATTCAAGGTTTCTCCGAGCCTGATGCTGGATCCGACCTGGCGAACCTGCGAACCGTTGGAGTCGTTGAGAATGACGAGATCGTAATTACAGGCCAGAAGGTATGGACAACCGTGGGCTCAATAGGGACCAAAATGTTTGTCCTTTGTCGGACTGATCCAACAGCCAAGCGACACGAGGGTATTAGTTATGTGTTGCTTGATTTGAAGAACAATGATCAGATAGATATAAGGCCAATGCGCCAAATGACTGGCGACTGTGAGTTCACCGAGGAGTTTCTGACCGCTGCTCGTGCCCCATTGTTCAACGTGATTGGTGGACTCAATAATGGTTGGCGAGTAACAATGTCGACTCTTAGTATCGAACGCGGTGGAGATGCTGCAACTGCCCATCTTCGACTTAAAGAAATGCTCGGTCGCATTATAGATATCGCACGCGAAAATAAAAAATCTCAGGACCCTTTGATACGACAGTCCTTGGTGCGTTCTTACATCGACATCGAGTTGATGCGCATCGCCGGACAACGTGTTGGTTCAGTACTCGATTCGGCGATTGCAGGAGATGCAGCGACAAAGAGTGAAATGGAGCGAGTTGGGTCAACCAACAAGCTAGGCGGAGCAGAGGTTGAACAACGACTGGCAAGTCTCGCTTGTCAGGTTGTTGGTGCCGCAACAATGATTCGACCGAACGGTGAAGGATACCCAACTGATGAGTGGGTTCACGAGTTGCTGTGGTCTCGCGCTCTCACTATTCAGGGCGGGACCGCTGAAGTACAGCGCAATATCTTGGCTGAGCGAGTGCTCGGACTTCCAAGAGAGCCGGTTACGTTGTCTAATTAAAATTGAAAAAGAATAACAAAAAGTTAATGTAAATACCTATTTACAAAGCAGCAATTTACTGAACAAGCTGTACCAATTTAAAACAATATTTGAGACATATTTGAATTACATTTTTAATTGTTAAAATAGACCAATCAGTACAGTGATACGACTGTTGAAACAGTATTGAAGTAAATAGTTTTTAAGACACATTGAATTGAGGAGGAAGTCTTGGTAGTCAAAAATAATCGAAGCAGTCGTGCCTGGGAGCAGCGACGAAATGAAATCGTTGACGAAGCGGCTCGACTCTTCGCAGCTAACGGCTACCACGCGACCGGTGTCGCCGAGCTAGGTGACGCCGTGGGCCTCGGGCGAGGGGCCCTTTACTACTACATTGATTCAAAGGAGAACCTCTTAACGCTGATCCACGATCGAGTCATCGTCGATGTCCTCGCCGCTGGGAATGCAGCTATGGCTATGGAGGCACCAGCGACTGAAAGACTCCGAAGTCTCGGACGTGATCTAGTGCGAATAATTGCTCACTATCCGGATCATGTTTGGGTGTTCTTACACGAGTTTAAAAGTTTGAGTGGAAGCGCAGCAGAACAATTCCGTTCTAACCGTCGTTCTTTCGAGAATTCCATCGAGACAATTCTTATTAGTGGTGTCAACGAAGGTGCATTTAAAATTGCAAACACTCGCCTCACCACTCTCGCGTGGCTTGGCCTCCATAATTACATTTACATTTGGTTTCGCTCCGGTGGATCTATAACTGTGGAAATGATTGCTGAGAACTTTTCTGACATCTTCCTCGATGGCATAACCATTAGATGAACCAGCTAGATATTTCATCGAGCTGAAAATAATAAGGAAGTTGGTGCATTATGGCTATCGATGACGTACTAGAACCACTTAAGGCTGGGGTTTACACGAGACTCGGTGTCTACACTGACGGAGTTGCGGTATTAGAGATCATTAGTCCACCCAACAATTTTCTTAGTATCGAACTTTTGGCAGAAGTCGCTGACTGCATGGATTTTGTTGATACAGATGAGCGCTGTCGCGCCGTGGTGCTCTGCTCTGAAGGGAAAAACTTCTGCGCTGGGGCAAGTTTGGGGTCGGGTGCAAAACCGGGCCAATCACACAATGGTCGTCATGTTTATGACGAAGCGCTACGACTCTTTGCTTCGCTCACTCCCATCATCGTTGCAGTACAAGGAGCTGCAGTAGGTGGTGGTCTGGGATTAGCGCTTCTCGCAGATATTCGTATCGCCGCAAATGATGCTCGGCTCTTCGCAAACTTTGCCGCGCTTGGCTTCAATCCAGGGTTTGGAATTTCAGTGACCCTTCCGCGAGTGGTTGGGCCTCACATGGCTACTCGAATCCTTCTCGAAGCTCGTCGAATTAGTGGTGTCGAGGCAGCGCAGATTGGGCTGGTTGACCAGGCTGTTCCAGCAGAGGAACTAAGGGATGTGGCTCGTGCATTCGCTGCAAGAATCGCAGCCAATGCCCCACTGGCAATCCAGAGTATTCGAGAGATTATGCGCTTGGAAATGGTGAGTCAGATAAGCGAAGCAATTCAATACGAGCGGACAGAGCAAATCCGCTTGTCGAGTACCGCTGACTATGTTGAGGGCGTAACCGCAATGTCCGAGCGACGTACGCCGATGTTCAGAGGTCTATAAAGAGTCGTCGAGCGAGAGCAGTTTTAGTAAAACCTGCTCTCGGAGATCTCTCTTCAATACCTTGCCTGAAGCAGTTCTTGGCAACTCCTCGAGCCATTCAAAAATGCGAACTGGTACCTTGAAATAAGCCAGTCGCTCTCGAACGAAATCTCGTAGCTCCTCTTCCTCGCTGCCATTTACTTCCAGAAGTTTTACAACACCAACCACTTCTTCACCGAGCAGTTCGTTTGCGATACCAAACACCGCAGCTTCAATTACGTTGGGATGTTCCATGAGAATCTTTTCAACTTCGGAAGTGTAAACATTCTCCCCTCCTCGAATCACAACATCTTTGAGCCGATCAACAATGTAATAACGACCTTCATGGTCTTGTCGCGCAAGGTCACCCGTACGAAACCAACCATCGAAGAAGCTTTCTTCAGTAGCCGAGGGGTTATTCCAGTAGCCCGGAGAAACGTTTGGGCCTTTAACCCATATCTCTCCGACTTCTCCAGAAAGCACTTCTACTGAGTCAAGCCCAACCAAGCGGACGTCAGTCACCACAGTTGAGTAGCCAACACTGTCTGGGTGCAAAACGTACTCCGCTCCACTAAGCACAATGACCCCTGCCGTTGTTTCGGTTAGACCGTACCCATTGGTTGACATAACCCGATGATCGAACTGAGAGTCAATCCTTCTAATTAACTCGGCGGGAACAGGTGCTCCACCTGCACCAAGGTTTTTTAAATTCGATGGAGAATTTCGAAGTCGGTCGTTATCAAGGAGTTGACGCAACACTGTTGGCACAACCACCGTGCTTGTGATGTGTTCACGAAAAATTAAATCAACCGCAACTTCAGTGTCCCATCGTCTAATCAGTACCAATTTCGATCCGTTAACCATCGCAAGGTATAGATTCACCAAACCAGCAATATGAAACATCGGAAAAGTAAGTAGTGCCACCGGAGGTGTGGCGGGGGAAATAGGCATATCTGGCGACTGCACACGAAGGATTTCTGCCCCGAGAAGATTGGTCATCACCGAAGTACAGTGATTTGAATGCAAGTGCATTACCCCCTTCGGTATTCCACTTGTACCCGACGTGTAGACAATGGTGGAAAGATCTTCGGCATTTACCTTTACGTCTGGCCAACCTGAATCTTGTAAATTCCAAACATTCTCTAAGGGCTGCAGACTGCCCCACACGAGTTCTCCAGGTGGCCCCACCAACAGCGCCCCTCTCAGATCAACATTTCCAAGCTCAGGTATCAGTCGGTCCCAGCGCTCACCATCAGCCACAACCGCAACTACTTCGGCGTCTCGAATAGCCCTGACCATTTCTGACCCTGTCCACCAGGCATTCAAGGGAACAGCGACCACACCTAAAACCTGAGTAGCCGAGAAGGCAACCGAGAACTCCGGCAGGTTCCGCATCGCGATACCGAACCGATCACCTTTTTTAAGGCCGAGAACGTTTTGCAAGTAACAAGCTAATTTACGAACCTTTAGGGCATGATCAGCAAATGTCCAACGAATTTCTTCAAAGACAATGAACTCCTGGTCCCCTAGTTGTTCACTTGTCATCACAATTTCTCGCAATGAGCGTGGGGCATTCTTATAGGAGCGAACGAGGTCCCCAGCGGAGTTCAAAATTTCTTCAAGCTCAAATCTCTGACCTTGAGAGGTCAGAGCAGCAATAGCTTCGTTACGTGTTAGTTGGTCACTCAATGGTCGCTGGCATTCAAGTTTCAAGTGACGTATCTCTTAGACCAGGCTCGAAAACGAGGGTAGCCGTCGAACCTGGTCTAAGAGTTACGTCAATGCGCTCAGCCGCACGGTGGCAAGCCACTTGATGTGATGTGGTGAAAGTCTGAGTCACGGGAAGTTCCATACGACAGTTTTCTACTGCGATTGGACATCGTGTGTGAAAGCGACAACCCGATGGTGGGGTAATTGCTGAAGGAACTTCACCACCAATGCCTACGAAACGTCGCTGTCGAGGGTCAGGTAGCGGCTGGGCAGCAAACAAAAGCTGTGAGTAAGGATGTAGCGCTTTGGTTTCACCAAACATCTCTATCGTTGGGGCATCTTCGGCCAACTGTCCTAGATACATGACAGCAATGCGGTCTGACATGTGTCGAGCCAAATCAATCTCATGAGTAATCATTACGTAAGTCAGCCCTAGTGTTGCTTGAAGTTCCAAGAGAAGATTTGCAATGGTTGCCTTCACGCTGACATCCAGACTCGAAGTCGGCTCGTCAAGCACCAGCACCGAAGGCTCCACTGCGAGTGCCCGGGCAATCACTGCTCGTTGCATCTCACCACCACTTAAGTCAGAAGGGCGACGGACCATATAGTCTCGGCGCAGGCCAACTTGTTCTAATAAATCTTCCGCTCGATTCCGTCGTGCCGTGAGGTCATCTCCGAGACCGTGAACTTCCATAGCTTGAATTAAGGCTGCACCGACTGTCCTTCTACGATTCAGCGCAGACAATGGATCCTGAGACACAAACTGAATTGCCCGTCGGTGTTGTTGAAACATTCCAGGAGCTGTTAGATCGACTCCGTCGAGGAGGATTGCTCCCGATGTTGGTTGTGTTAGCCCTACCATGCATCGGGCGAGAGTAGATTTTCCACATCCGGATTCGCCAACAATAGCGAGTGTGGTCGCTGACTCAATTGTCAAGGTGACGTCGTCAACAGCGTGAACTACTCGACCATCGCGACTTTGACCGCGCAGCGGGAAGTGCTTAGTCAGATTTTGAACTACAAAGTGAGGGGTTGCGTTATCGATCACTGTTATAAAGTTTCTTTGTTGTAGAGATGACACTTCACGAGTGACGAAGCAACTTTTTGGTCAACCGGACGATTGGTCGAGCATGGCCCGAATGCGTTTTCACATCTAGGAGCGAACCGACAACCAGATTCGATTTTTAATGAGTCAGAGACCTTCCCAGGTATTGCTGTCAAATGTTCATGCGGTTGGTGACGCTCAGCGAGAGCACCAAGTAACGCTCGAGTGTACGGGTGCTGCGGATTTTCAAATAATGAATTGACATCGGTATTCTCAACAATCTCACCTGCATACATGACAAGTACTCGGTCACACACCTGAGCGACTACTCCAAGGTCATGACTTACGAATACAACCGAGATATTGACTTCGTTGCGAAGGTCACGAATGAGTTCCAAAATCTGTGAACGAACCGTAGTGTCCAGAGTGGATGTTGGCTCATCGGCAAAGATGACGGAGGGTTCTCCAAGTAAAACACTTGCGGCTATGAACATGCGCTGAAGTTGCCCACCCGAGAACTCGTGAGGGTAACGCTTCAGCTGCCCGGGCTCAAGCGCCAAACCAACTCTTCGAAGTAACACTGAGAGATCCTCGGCGGTGAGTTTTTCTTTTCCAGCTGCTTTCGCGAACTGTTGGAACTGTTTAATGACGGTGCGAACCGGGTTGAGTGATGTCATTGCTCTCTGAGGAACCAACCTGAGAGAAGACCCCCTCAGGCTTCGACGCTCATGAGCCGACATCTGAAGTAGGTCCTTGCTGCCAAAGTGAATATTTCCTGAATCGACACGGCCTTCTGGAGGCAGGAGCCCGAGCACTGTTGATAAGAGAGTGGTTTTCCCACTTCCAGATTCACCAACAATGCCAAGGATCTCACCCGCTTTTAATTCAAGGGAGATGTCTCGAAGAACGTGCTTAATTGATTCGGCAGAGCCGAATGACACATTCAATGATTCAACTGCAATGACCGTCTCGCCAGCATGGCTGGCGAGACGGTCATTGCTACTGGTAACGGTCAACGTAGTGAAACGTTGTGCAGACGCAGCTGGTCTAAGCGCAACGGTGCTGTTGGCAGACCGTGAACCAATGTGCTCATAGCACCGGTGAGGTGTGGAACCACCGGGATCAAGTTGACTGCGGCAATAGTAAGCATTTTGTCTGCCTGCTTCCAAAGAGCAATCTGCTTCGCTGGGTCATTAGTCGCTCTTGACGCATCAATTAATGCATCAAACTTAGGGTCATTGTAATTAACCCAGTTAGTGAATAGTCCCGACTTGTAGTTAGCAAGTTGGTTAATGCCATCTTTCGCCCAGTTGGTTCCGTTGAACTCATAAGACACACACATGTCAAACTTGTGCGAGGTAAGTACTCCGGCCCACTGTGCAAGTGGCAATACTTCAATGTGGCATATGAACCCAGCTTTTGCAATATCCTGCTGAATTACTGTCATTGCATTAATTGCATTTGGGACGGCGTAAACAGTCGCAGTGAACTCAACCTTTTTATTACCAGCTGCTTTTAACAAAGCCTTAGCCTTAGTTATGTTCGCCTTTGCTGGATAGTACAAGTTTTTTGAATCGAATCCACTAAGAACTGGTGGGATCACTCCACCCTGGAATATGTCAGCTCGCCCGGCAAAAGCAATGTCACGTACTCGAGTACGGTCCATTGCGAACCCTAGAGCTTGACGAACTCTCACGTCCTTGAATGCATCGCTATTCACATTGATGTGAAGAGGAAGCATTACAACGGCAGGTGAGTCAATCAGCATCAGGTTGGTGTTGGCCTTCAGTGAACTTATCGCGCTAAAAGATGGCAACAAAGAGATGTGAGACACCCCAGTAAGCGCATCAACAACACGGCTATCAGCTGACGGAACGAACTGGAACATCACACCAGCGAGTGGTGGCGCCCCAAGGTGATATTTAGAGTTGGCCGTGAGTGTGAGGTTTGAACCATTTGTCCACTTGCCCCACATGAAGGGTCCTGTACCAATGATGCCGGTCTGATCAGTGATGTGATCTTTGTGACACATTGGAACGGTAGCCAAAACATGTGGAATCAGATAGTTAGGTGCCGCAAGGGTGAAACTCACCGTGTTCGCGTCAACCGCTGTTGCACTACTGATATTGCCTAGCTGAGTGTTGTAGACATTTGTTGGAGCCTTCATGGTGGCAAGGAGTGTTGCAACAACGTGATCAGCATTGAAGGCATCTCCATTGTGGAAGAGAACGCCTTGCTTCAATTTAACTGTCCAAGTAGCACCGTCGGTTGACGTAATGCTGGTTGCTAAGAGTGGATTCAGCTTGCCATCATCGTCGTACCAGTTAAGAGTATCCATTACGTTTCCACTGATCCATACAGAAGCTGCATTTGGGTACTGGAGTGGGCAGTATCCTTGCGGCTCAGTTTGAACGTCAACAACAAGAATATTTCCATTTGTAGTTGCAGCATTTGCAAATGCCTTGCCAAGTTCCGTCTTACCTAGCGTCGAAGCAGTAGACGCACCGGCTGCAGTTTCTCCAACGGCACCCATTACTACTAGGCCAGCAGCTCCGGCGATCAAACGACGACGACTAAGCCTGTAAACCTCCGAATTTTTTTCATTCTGGTTATCGTTATTCTGGTTATCGTTTTTCATTTGAAGCCTTTCTGTTTGTATGTTGGTACTGCATGATTTATTTAGTGGAATCACCGATTGATTCCGCGATCCCATCACCAAGAAGGTTGAACCCGGCGATAACTAGGAATATGAGAATCCCGGGCATAACAACTCCCCACCACTGCCCGAGGAGGAGGCCACCTTCTCCCGTTAAAAGAATGTTTCCCAGCGTTGGCGCCGGTGGCTGAATTCCCAGACCAAGAAAACTCAGTCCTGCTTCGGAAAATACCGCAACGGCCATCCAGGCAGTTGCCTGAACCATCACTGGGGGGATGACATTGATTAGGACGTCACTAAAAAGAATTCGCATTCGAGAAACACCAATAACTCGTAAGGCGCTTACGTAGTCCTCTTCTCGTTCAACAAGGACACACGAGCGTGCGACGCGTGCAAAGACTGGGATTGCGGCAATCCCAATCAGGATGATCACACTGCTAACTACCGGCAGCTGAATTCCAGCAATATGCATTGGTCCAGTTCCTATGAATCCAAGGACTGATATAGCAAGAATGAACAATGGCATCGCAAGAATTACATCGAGGATGCGCATCAACACCTCATCGAGCCATGTTGTTGGAAAGTAACCAGCAATCATGCCTACCGGAACGCCAATCGCCAAGCCAATTAGAACAGTGCCAATGGCTACTTCTAGTGAAACCATTGCACCGGAAGCAGACCTAGCGAAGAGATCTCTTCCAAATGAATCAGTGCCAAACCAGTGGCTCCACGAAGGGGCGACGTTGAAGTCTGTAGTTTGGTAGAGAGAGTCTGTGCCTTTAATTTTTCCGATCACGGCAACAGCAATGAAGAGTAGAACCATCACAGAGCCCATAATGATTAGCGCGTTGAGCTTTATTCCTCTGACACCCTGATGCTTGGGTGATTCAAATGTTTCGGATGAAGAGACGTTAACTGTAGACATCTCAGATTTCCCTTACTCTGATTTTTCGGGAGTACATAGCTCTAATTCGTGGACTAAGGAATGCGTAGATCACATCAATGATGAGATTTATTGCAACAAAAACAACCGCAATGACTGCAATCGATGCACTGGCGACAGGGAAATCCCTACGCTGGAGTGCGTTCACAACTGCCTGTCCAAGTCCAGGGATCGTGAGCGTTGTTTCAATAATTAGTGAGCCGCCAAGTAGGTATCCAAGAAGCAGACCCACAACAGTTGTTGTGGGAAGAATCGCATTCGGCAGCACAACACTCGATATGACCCTGCCTTCACGAAATCCTGCAGCACGACCAAAGGTCACGTAATCACGATCAAGAACATCATTCATGGAAGCTCGTAACGATCTGTAAATGATTGCCACTGTCGGAAGACTCAATGCAATAACAGGTAACACTGCAGTCTTTAGGTTGCCCCAAGGTGAGGTCGTAAAAAATACCCATCCGCCGGCTGGAAAAATACCTCTCCAATAGAGCCCGAAGAAGAGCAGTAGAAGTAGGCCGCTCAAGAAGGTAGGGATAGACAATCCGACAAGAGTTACAACATCAATGACTTTTGATAGCCATCCCTTTCGAACTCGCGCGTTGAGAATAGCTAGTCCAATTGCTGCAGTACTTGAAAGCAACAATGTTAGAAATGCCAATTCAGCTGTGACTGGCATCCGCTGTAGGACGGCCCAGAGAGCACTGCTGTGGCTGTAGTAAGAGTCTCCAAAATTACCGTTTAGGGCGTGCCAGATGTAACTGAAATATTGGGAAAAAATTGGTTGATCGAGTCCAAGTTGAGTATTAAGAGCGGCAACATTCTCAGGTGTGGCGTTACTTTGCAGGATCGTGGCGGCAGGGCTGCCAGGCGCAAGATGAGAGAGTACGAAGACCAAGCTAATAACGGCATAGACCACGAAAAGTGATCCAACTACTCGTCTAATCAAGTAAGTACGCATATCAGGCTCTTATTGCCCAATCCGGTGAAGCAAATAATCCATATTTTTTGCCCCCCCGGGTTCATAAAATTATTATACCGACTGGTCAAGACACACGCAACTCAAACGCAACTCCATTTGCAGCCTCAAAAATGCCCTTTAAGGGGCGGAATACCCGCCGTCAACCACCAGTGCTGAGCCCGTCGTCCAACTGGAGGCATCTGAAGCTAAATACATATATGCCCCTAGTAAATCGTCAGGTGTTCCGAGCCCCAGGGGGTGTCTTTGTGCCAACGCATCCATCACTGAATCATCGAGACCTGTGTGCATGGCGGAAGGGAAAACTCCTGGACACACGCAATTAATTCGGATTCGTTCTTTGGCATATTCAATCGCCGCAACCTTGGTCATATGTATTAGTGCAGCCTTCGTTGCCGAATACGGAGCAGCGTGACTCCATGCAGTTATGCCAGCAACCGATGCGGTATTTATGATCGATCCGCCGTTATCTTTCATTACTCGAACTCCAGCAATAACACCGTGAACAGCGCCCAAAAGGTTGACATTAAAAGCATGGCGCCAATCCTCGTCAGTTAAATTATGGATTCTTCCGTTGGGTGAAAGTACGCCAGCATTGTTTATCAAGACGTCAACTCGTCCAAATTTTTCAAGTGTCAAGGTGACAAGATCATCAACGCTTTTCTGACTGATCACATCAACCTCAGCTGAGAGCGTCCTGAGCGGATTCTGATCTCTGAGTTCGTCAAGTCGGTCAAGATCCAGGTCGCCAAGTGCAAGACCCAGAGCCCCTTCATCAAGAATTCTGTGGGCTAGTGCCGATCCCAAAGTGCCCCCGGCTCCGATTAGTACAACGATTTTGTTTTCGAGCATCATCGAGGGGCTCCTTTCAAACATTGATCTCGCCTCTGAGTCAACTATAGTTTGACCGTTCGATACAAAATAAGTTAGCGTAGGTTTTATGACTAATCACTCACCGCAGCCAGAAGCAAGTAATTCGTCACCCGATGACCTTCTAATTGCTATCAGCGATTACAAAAAGGCCGGTGGGCGATGGCCGGTCGCATACGACAATCTTGCAAAAAATACTCCTGAATTCGCGCGTGCAGTGCTTCGCTTCTTATCGCTTTCTCAAGCCAATCGCCGCCTAGATGTCAAGACCGAAGCATTCATACAAGTTGCCCTAACCGCCTCGGTGACGAATCTTGACCCGATAGGACTACGGCATTCGCTCACACGTGCATTTGAACTCGGGGCAACCAGAGATGAACTTCTTGAAGTACTTGCCTTAGTAAGTGTGCTTGGCATCCATAGCGCAACAGTGAATGTCCCCATTGTGGTTGAAGAGATGAAAGCCGCCGGACTGCCAATTGAGTTGAAAGAAATTGACACAGCTCGTCGTGAGCTCGCTGACCAATATTTAATCGGAAGCCGATACTGGGACTACTTCAGAGATGTATTTGGTGATTTCATTGATGGCTTACTTGTTTTAGATCCGCAAATGTTCGTAGCGTTTATGGAATTTACAAATGTTCCATGGCAGATGGGCAATCTTGAACTTAAGGTGAAGGAGTTGATTTACGTCGCTATTGATGTTGCTACGACTCACCTTTATACCGATGGGGCAAGATTTCATATACGAAACGCGTTGGCTTTCGGTGCAACACCAGACGAATTACTCGAAGTTATTGAAATTGCAACAGTTCTTAGCTTTCGCTCGCTTGAGTTGGCGCTGCCGATAATTGAAGATATCGAAAATTCTTTAAAGAAAAATTCGTGAACTCGCAACTATTACTAATGGTTGCCTTATTAGTAATTTACAAAAATAAAAGGTTGTTCTTCCTGAGCACCGAAGGGACAATTCCTAATGATCCATGTTGAAATAGATGATGTTTCCGTTGTCACAATTGACCGTCCGGAAGTACATAATGCCCTTGACATCGCCACACTTATTGAGCTCGAAGACGTTTTCAGCCGCTTAGAAGGAGATGACTCGGTTCGGGTAATTATCGTCACTGGGGCCGGAAAAAAGGTATTCGTTGCAGGTGGTGATATTGCAGACCTTGGCACTAGACGTGGACTCGCTCATTATCTTGAGTACGCAGATGTAATTCATCGCGTCTTCTCAAAAATCGAGCGATGCACCAAACCCACTATTGCAGCAGTTAATGGACATGCCCTTGGTGGAGGTGTTGAGCTGATGTTATCGCTTGACATTCGAATTGTTTCTGAAGAAGCTCGCTTTGGGTTGCCAGAGATCACTCTCGGATTATTTCCAGGTGCAGGTGGCACTCAGCGAAGTATCCGACAATTGCCACTCTGTCGCGCAAAAGAAATGATGTACACCGGTGATCCGATTTCAGCTGCCGACGCCGTGGCAATCGGACTCGCAAATCGTGCAGTTCCATCAGACCGAGTTCTAGACGAAAGCCGAACAATGGCAAGCAAAATTGCTGAAAGATCGCCAATTGCGTTGGCATTGCTGCGTCGAACAATTCAAGATGGTGGCGAAATGCCACTGCGAGCCGCTCTTGCATATGAACAAGCAATGATCGGCCTCACTTTTGATACAGATGATGCGCACGAGGGAATTGCAGCGTTCTTAGAACGACGAGCTCCTCGTTTTGAAGGAAGGTAAATCCATGGACATGACCCTCAGTGGCGAACAGAAGATGTTCGTCGAGCTTGCGAAAAAAGTTGGTGAACGTTTCGGTCTCGATTATTGGTTAGAACAAGACCGGAAAAAAGAATTCCCTCAAGAAGCATGGTTAGAAATTTGCAAGGCAGGTCTCGGAGGCGCGACGCTTGAGGAAAAGTACGGTGGTGGTGGTCAAGGCATGGTCGAAATGGCTCTAATTGTTGAGGAGTTAGCGGCAGCCGGAGCTGGAGCAACATTGGGACAGCTATTCATGCTTAACCCGATTTTTGGTGGAGTTGCAGTTTCAAAATATGGCAATGAAGCTATGAAAGAAGAGGTTTTGTCGCTTCTCGCACAGGGCAAACTTACGTGTTGCATGGCCCTGACCGAACCGGACGCGGGTACAAATACCCTCGAAATACGTACAACAGCTAAGGCTGTTGATGGCGGCTGGAATATTAGCGGTACGAAAACATGGATCACAGCTGTACCTGATGCCGACAAGATGCTCATAGTTGCACGCACCATTCCATTAAGCGAAATTAAACGTAAGTCTGATGGCATTTCGATGTTTCTTGTTGACCGCATTAGAGCGGGAATAAAGTTTGACATCATTGAAAAAGTGGGGACAAACACACTTTCTGCTTGCACTGTTTACCTTGATGATGTTCATGCTTTTGAAAATGAGCTCGTTGGCACACTTCATGGTGGTTGGTCAGAATTGCTCGAGGTTTTGAATACAGAAAGAATCGTCACAACAGCCGGCCTAGTCGGTGCTGGGCGACTAGCAATAAAGTTGGCAGTCGATTATGCGAATAGTCGTAAAGTCTTCGGTGATAAGCCAATCTCTAGTTATCAGGGGCTTCAGTTCCCACTCGCACAAGCTCATGCGGAATTAGAGTGTGCACGAGTAATGAATCTTCACGCAGCTGCTCTCTGTGATTCAGGGCAACCTTATGGAAGCGAAGCCAACATGGCAAAGCTAATTGCAGCTCAAGCCTGCGAGGCTGCCATCAGTAGGTCAATGCAAACTCTTGGTGGCATGGGCTTTGCACGTGAATTTCACGTGGAGCGCCTATGGCGTGATGCACGATTGTTCAAGTTCGCACCTGTTTCAGAAGAGATGATCCTGAACTTTATTGCAATGCACAATCTTGGTATGGCTAGAAGTTACTAGCAGCGTAAGAAAGTGCCCAGCTGACATTCGAAGTAGATAACTAGTTCGGCAATCAGAATTAAACGGCTAAAGAGCTGGGTTCATTACCTTCGCTGCAACTACTTGCAAGAATTTCGCAGCGTCAGCACCATCGAGCGCGGCATGATCAAAACTCAAACTTAGATGCAACATTTTTACACTCTCTGCTACCCCGTCAATGATCCTCACTTCTTCTCCAATAGTGCCAACACCAAGTATGGCTAGTTGTGGAGGGTTGATAAGCGGTGTAAAAAATTCAACATCATACGCACCAAGATTTGTAATGGTGAATGTTCCATCAGTCATATCCTTGAGGCCAAGGCTTTTTGTTCGAGCCTTGCCAGATAGTTCATCAATAGTTTCTGCTAGCTCTACCAACGTTTTTAAATCACTCTGGTGAATTACTGGCACCACTAGACCAGCATCCGTAGCAACCGCAACACCAATATTTATTGAGTTGTACAAACGAATTTCATCTTCTTCTGTTCGACCGTTAATTCGAGGGAATTCGATGAGTGCTTTAGCGACTAACGCAGTAAGCAGAACAGTCACAGTCACCTTTGAATTACTGAGCTGGCTAATCTCTTTGCCTAGATTCTTGCGTGCGAGGATAAAATTTGTGGCATCAACCCGTGCGTGGAGTGTGACATGGGGCTTTTCTACGGCCACTTCTCGCATCCGTCGTGATGTTAGTTTTTGAATTCGATCCTGCGTTAAAACATCGTAAATAATCTCTGAGCTCATTACTGGCCTACCTTGAATTCACTGTACGAGAGCAATTGCTTGTCCTGCTTCTACAATCGCTCCCTCTTCAACCAATAACTCAACAATGACTCCTGATACTTGGCTCTCAATTTCATCCGTTGCTTTGTCTGTTTCCATTTCGGCAATAGATTCACCTTCAGCAATCTCGTCACCGACTTTTTTTAGCCACTTGATCAATGTCGCTTCCTCCATGGTTAATCCCCATTTCGGCACTAAAACTTCTTTCATCCTGATCCCTTCCGTAGGAGATTCTCTACCGCAACAACGATGTCATTCGATTGTGGAAAATATGCCTGCTCGAGTTCTTGCGGGAATGGAGCCGGTGCGAAGGGAGGCGTAATTTGCACTGCTCTGCCGCGCAGGGATGTAAAACCTTCCGTTGCAGCGAGACAGATCACTTGAGACCCAATGCTGCATGGTCCAGTGGCATCTTGAACAACAACAAGGTGGCCAGTTTTTTCGATTGAAGAAAGAATTAGAGGTTCATCTATAGGGCTTAAGGTTCGAAGATCAATTAGCTCGACACTTATTCCATTTTCACCAAGTATCGATGCGGCAAGCTCTGCACGTGGGACCATGCCCCCCCAACACACAAGAGTTACATCCTTGCCTTCTCGTCTAACTAGTCCTTTTCCAATGGGAACAATATGGTTAGGATCATCAGGCACTTCGCCACGTTGACCCCAAAGTGAAACGCTTTCGATGACAATCACCGGATCGTCGTCACGAATTGCTGCTTTCAATAAACCTTTTGCGTCTGCTGGCGTTCCGCCCCAAACAACTTTTAGACCAGGGACTGCTGCGAACCATGATTCAAAGTTTTGAGAATGCTGTGGGCCAGATCCACGGTGTGCACCGCAAAGAGTGCGAATAGTGAGTGGAACAGAAAATTTTCCAGCGGACATGTATGACATCTTTGCCGCCTGATTAACAATCTGGTCCATTGCCAACGTGATGAAATCAAAGTACATAATTTCGGCGACTGGACGTAGGCCCGTCATTGCGGAGCCAACAGCTAGCCCACCAATGATTGCTTCACTGATTGGTGTATCTCGTACTCGCCATTCACCAAACTCATCTAAAAGTCCTTTGCTCGCGCCAAACGGACCGCCCGATGCAGCTACATCTTCTCCGAAAATATGAACGGTTTCATCACGTTGCATCTCTTCGCGAAGTGCCGAATTGATTGCTTGCCAGTATTTAATTTCACTCATAGAGTCCCACTTTGGGTCATTCGTGACCGCCATGTTGACCAATTTTGTATAAACGAACTTGGGTCCCTATAAACATCTGACGTCACAGAACTTGTCTCAGGCAGAAGGTCAGCTTCTGCCCACGCAATAGCTTCTTGAACTTCACTTAATACTTGTACTGTTATTTCTTCCATCTGCGAAACTAGAGAGTCATTGTTGGAAACTAGATCGAGCAACATTTTCAGTGGATCTTTGGTTTTCCAATGTTCAACTTCTGCCTTATCGCGATAGCGCTGAGGATCACCCTCATAGTGACCATGGACTCGATAAGTTATACACTCAATCAGCGTTGGACCATCACCGCCCCTGGCTCGCTCCACTGCTTCAGCTGCAGCAGTCCGGACTGCAAATACATCGTTACCATCAACTTGCACACCTGTGATGCCGTAGGGACTTGCGAAGTCGATTACATTTTTCGTAGCAAGATGTATGGACATAGGTGACATCTCGGCATAACCATTATTTTCACAAATAAAAATCACCGGGAGTTTCCATAGCGCCGCAAGATTTAGTGACTCGTGGAAGACACCTTCAGCAACAGCGCCTTCTCCAAAAAAAGTGACGGAAACCTGTCGACTGCCTCGAGCTTTCGCAGAAAATCCCGCGCCGACCGCAATAGGAATTCCCGCGCCGACAATTGCATTTGCTCCAAGAATTCCAATCTCAGCATCCGCGAGATGCATCGAACCAGAGCGCCCCGCACTGTATCCACCGGCGCGACCATATAACTCAGACATCATTGGTTTGAGCTTCCCGCCCTTTGCAATGCAGTGTCCGTGGCCACGATGGGTCGAAGTGATGTAGTCATCAGACGTAAGGACATCGCAAACACCAGCGGCAACGGCTTCTTGACCAATGGACATGTGAAGTGTGCCGTGTAGAGCTCCGCTGGCCAAAAGGCCAGCGGACGAAATCTCAAACTGACGAATTAAGGACATTGTTCGAAAGAGCCTTAATACTGCCTCTTCATGCGGTTGCGCCTTAGAAAGACCATCCATTGAATACCTTTCTGCCCGAAATATGAATAAGTAAAAATTGACAGCTGTGTCAGTGTACTTCAAATTTGTACCGATCGGAACAAATTTTAGGTCAGAATAGACCCATATATAGGTCTCAGATTTGAGGGTTCATAGCACCACAAAACAACATCGAAGCCCCTGGATCTGTTGTTGGTTAATCAAGTATGAATTTTAAACATTTACATCAGTTGCAATACCATTAACTCCATGCAGCGACTATCCAAAATATTATTTCGAAGTGGCTACGCACTTGTTTTGCTGCCTCTCGTTGTTGACTTGCTAATGAGTCATTTTGATGTAACTCAATTTTTTAATGAAAGCAAGGGTGGGGCAGCTCTTTGGATCGAACTATTCACACTCCCCCTCGGATTGCTGTTTGTTTTAGGTGGAATTTTGGTCAAAATCTTGAGTAAAAAAAATAGCTAAATTCAAGTAGATTTTGGACATGGCAACTAAAGCACTCCTAGAAATCCCTGCAGAAACTTCCAAGAAATTAAAGCGACTCAATACGTACGCAGGCATTTTGCACCTCGTATCCGGAGTGCTCATTTTGCTTCTCAGTAACAGCTTCTCTCT
>CAIJWX010000038.1:0-1805 GCA_903824535.1 uncultured Actinomycetes bacterium
ACGCTCCATTCACCACCGGTTTCATGCCACCGACAAACACATTCGGTGACGAACCAAGTACGCACACAATTGCTGGACTTCGAGTTGACGTGATCCCGTCTCCTTCAGATGCCAACGACTCAGTGACCTACTGGTTCCCTGAACTCGACACTGCTGTAAACAACACCGTTTGGCCAGTTCTCTTTAACGTCTTTGCAATTAGAGGCGAGGAATACCGAGACCCTCGCATCCTTATTAAGGGTGTCGAGAAACTCTTGGCGCTGAACCCAGAACACCTGGTCGGTGCACACGGACCACCAATTTCTGGCAAGAGCGAGATTCAAACTCGAGTAACAAAGTACCGTGACTCAATTCAGTTCCTATGGGACCAAGCAGTCCGCTCAATGAACAAAGGAATGTTCAGCGCTGACATTGGACAAGCCGTTGAACTTCCAGCGTGGTGTGATGAGGACTACCTGACTTCTGAGTTCTATGGGGTCGCAGAACACCACATGCGTCAAATCAGGACTGGTCTTTTTGGATTCTTTGACGGCAATGAGGCGAACTTGTTCCCCCTCACGACGCCTGAGCGCAGCGAGAGAATCATTGCAGGTTTCGGCGGCAGAGAAAACGTTGAAAAGCAGTTGCGAGATGCCATTGCAAAAGATGACATTCGCTGGGCGTTGGAACTCGGTTCTTGGTTGGTCCACTCTCCTGGTGCCACGCCAGAAGACAAGAAACTTCTAGCCACAGCTCTGAGAACAATTGCTCAACGGACGACTTCAGCCAACATTCGTAGTTGGTGCACTACCAGAGCTCTAATTCTTGATGGCACATTCGACTTCTCAAGGTTCAATGATCACCGCTTCAGCTACAAGATGATCGTTGAGGCACCCCACGAGATGTACGTGGCGCTACTTCGCGTCACGCTTGACCCCGACCTTGTTGAAAATGAAAACTTTCACATTGGATGGGACTTTGGAAATGGAAAAACAGTTGGACTGCACGTGCGTAACAGTGTTGCTTTTGTGAGTGACGGTAAGAATGCTGACGCAACTCTCCACATGAGTATTGAAACATGGGCTGAAGTTCTGACTGGAAAAATCTCATTTGCTGGCGCACTAGATGCTGGCAAGATAACAATTGATGGAGACGACAAGCGCGTTAAGAAACTATTAGACGCATTCGAAATTGGTGCACTTCAAAATGGCTAGTAAGTCATTGCCGCTATCAACACCAGAATTTACTGGTCACATTGAGCGACTCATTACTGAATCAACTCCACGCAAGCTTGCAACTCCAAAAGCCCCCAAGGGAGCTCCAAACGTTTTGCTCATTCTTCTTGACGACGTTGGCTTTGGTTCCTTCGCTGGTGTTGGAGGGCCGGTTCCTACTCCAGGTCTTGACAAAATAATTGAGCAGGGGCTTCTCTATAACCAATTCCACACCACCGCGCTCTGTTCACCAACGAGAGCATCGCTGCTTACAGGAAGAAATCATCACTCAGTGCACATGGGTGGCATCACCGAAATCGCAAACTCTTTTCCAGGTTACGACAGCGCTCTCCCGCCAGAAGCGGCGACCGTTGCGCAGGTGTTGCAGCAGTCGGGTTACGCCACATCATGTTTTGGTAAATGGCACTTAGCTCCTTCGTGGGAGCAGAGTCCTGCTGGACCGTTCAACCGATGGCCAACCGGAATGGGCTTTGACCGGTTCTACGGAATCATTGGTGCAGAGTCTTCACAGTTCGAGCCACCTCTCTACGACCAAACAACTCCAATTGCACCCTATGTTGGAAACGACAAGTACCACCTCACAGAAGACCT
>CAIJWX010000039.1:0-4103 GCA_903824535.1 uncultured Actinomycetes bacterium
CCACGTATCTTCACTGACGAGCGAATGAAGGAACTCAAGAATTCGATTCACCGACTCGGAGCTGTGTACGACTGGCGCCGTGAAGTATTCAGTCACAATCCTGAATACATGAAGTGGGCGCAGACGATCTTTATTGAGTTCTATAAAAACGGACTCGCGTACCGCGCAAATGCACCAGTGAACTGGTGTCCTGGATGTGCAACGGTGCTCGCGAACGAACAAGTAAACGCTGATGGAATGTGTGACCGCTCGGGAGACCTAGTGGAGCGAAAGAATCTTGAGCAGTGGTTCTTTAAGATCACTGATTATGCCGAAGAGCTGCTCACTGACATTGACAAACTCGAATGGCCAGAGCGCGTTAAAACTATGCAGCGAAACTGGATTGGAAGATCTGAAGGTGTTGAGTTTGAACTCGCGCTCGCGAGTGACCCTTCTAAGGGACTACGCGTCTTTACAACGCGACCGGACACAGGATTCGGTGTCACGTATGCGGTTGTAGCCCCCGAGCACCCATTACTTAACGAACTCACAACAGATGACCAGCGTGCAAACGTTCAGGCACTCGTAGAGCGCGCTAATGCCGCGAGTGAACTTGAGCGCACAGCGTCTTCAGACGCAGGCGCTGGACTCGACAAGCGTGGAGCCTTCACTGGTAGCTACGTCATCAATCCTTTTAATAACGAAAAAGTTCCGGTGTACGTTGCTGACTACGTACTTGGAACCTACGGAACTGGCGCGATCATGGCTGTTCCTGCAGAAGATGAGCGTGACTTCGCATTTGCGAAAGTTCACGGTCTCCCAATTATTCGAACCATCGAAACGCCAGCTGACTTTGAAGACGGCGCGTATTCGGGAGATGGCCTTCACATCAACTCTGGGTTCATGGACGCAATGGACGTTGAAACTGCAAAGAAGGCAGCTGCGAAGTTCCTTGAGGAAAAGGCAAGTGGACTTGTAAAGGTCAACTACCGACTTCGTGACTGGCTCGTATCTCGCCAGCGCTTCTGGGGATGCCCTATCCCAATTATTTACTGTGACAAGTGCGGAATGCTGCCTGTTCCTGCAGAACAACTTCCAGTGGTGGCGCCAGATGACGTGAACATGGACAAGAGTGGCCAGTCGCCACTTGCAACGCACGAAGGTTTCAGAAACACCACCTGTCATAACTGTGGAGGACCGGCTCGCCGTGAAGCCGACACCATGGACACCTTTACTGACTCTTCTTGGTACTTCCTTCGCTTCGCTGATCCGTTCACTACGGGAAAGCCATTTGCTCCTGAAGAAGTCAAGAAGTGGATGCCAGTTGATCAATACATTGGCGGAATTGAGCACGCAATTTTGCACTTGCTCTACGCTCGTTTTTACGTAAAGGCGCTTGTTGACGTAGGAATTGCTCCTGGTCTTCCACGTGAACCTTTCAAGCGTCTCTTCACCCAGGGAATGATTCGCCTCGACGGATCCAAGATGTCTAAATCAAAGGGCAACCTCATTGCACCTGAGAAGTACTACGACCGCGTTGGTGCTGACGGACTTCGCCTGTTCCACCTCTTTGTGGGACCACCTGCCGATGACGTTGACTGGACTGAGCAAACTGAAGACGTTATTGAAGGCTGTGCCAGATTTATTGACCGCATTGTCAGGCTCAGTCAGTACGACGAAGTTAACTTCCACGACACTTTTGATGACACTGATCTTGCTGTGAAGCAGGCTGTGCACCGCACAATTGATCGTGTTACTTCAGACTTAGAGCGCTGGAGCTACAACACTGCGGTAGCAGCACTAATGGAGCTTCTCAACACAGTTTCAAAACAAGCTCGCTCCGACCAAGGCGCGCACCGAGAAACGCTTGACGAGTCGCTCAACATTATGTTGAAGCTGCTGGCTCCAATGGCTCCGCACATCACAGCTGAGCTCTGGGAACAGCGTCTTCCTTTAGAAAAATCAGTCCACCTTCAGAGCTGGCCAGTTGCAGACCCTGCACTCACTGTTGAAGAAACAGTTGTCATGGTCGTGCAAATTAACGGCAAGGTGAAATCTCGCGTCAATGTGGCCCCAAGTGTCAGCGAAGCTGACGTGCAGGCAGCAGCACTTAGCGACCCAGAAACCATTGCAGCTCTAAATGGTGCAATTCCAAAGCGAATTGTCTGCGTTCCACCTCGTCTGGTGAACATAATTATCTAATGGCCAGAAGCGCAAAGACCGGTGACACAACTGTTCTTATTGAGCCTCCTCGATTTGATCGACCAGAAGTAGAGATTCAGGCGTCACCACGCCGTAAAAAGACTGGCACTGCACACTGGTCTGGAAGTCGGATCATTGTTCAGATCCCGGCAAACGTTCGAGGGAAAGACCGCACGATCTTTGTTGACGAGCTTGTTGAACGACTCCTTACACAGCGGCCACAAGTTGCTGCAGGTGATGGAACGCTTGAAGAACGAGCTCGACTCCTCGCTGCTGAGTTCAACAATGGCATTGAGCCAGCATCGGTTCGATGGGTAACTAATCAGCAGTCGCGTTGGGCCTCATGCTCACCAGCTACAAAAGAGATTCGAGTTTCAAGCCGACTTCGTCAGTGCCCAGAATGGGTAATTGATGCAGTCTTGGTTCACGAACTCGCTCACTTGCAAGTCGCTGATCACTCGCCAGCGTTCTATGAGATTGCTAATCGCCATCCTCGTCAAGACGACAGTGAGCTCTACCTTGAGGGCTACGCCCTAGGGCTAGGACTTCGAATTGAAGAAGGCGACGTTGAGTCGCCGCTTAGCTAGCTTCGCCGCGCAAGAAGCGTTCGAGCTCTTCTGCGAGCTCGTCACCACTTGGTAGCTCTTCACCGAGTGAAGTTCCTTCAACTTCATCAGCAACTTCTTCGAGCTCTTCGACCATTGACGAGTGGTCAGGGTTGTTAGTTACGAGTTCATCAACACGTTGGCGAGCTTCGTCAGCTGATGCGCGTAGGTGGCTGGCGTCAAGGGTAAGTCCACCAATTCGAGCAAGCCCTTCAATAAGAGCTGCTGCAGCCTGCGGATATGGCATGCCAGCAACATAGTGAGGCACTCGGGCCCAAAGAGTAATGACGTCCATGTCTACTTCTGCGAATCCAAGCTCTAACGCTGCACTTATGCCAGCTGGAACTTCAAGTTCACCTGAAACAGTGCCAACGAGTGGCAACAGGTGAGCACTGGCGATTGGGGCTGTACCAATTACACGAACTGGGCGAGTGTGCGGGGTTGGGGCCGGGAAGGCTCCAAGGCCAACAACGAGTCGAACATCAAAGCGTCCGGCGGCGTCAGTAACAACGTCTATGAAATCACTCCAGTGAAAGTCTGGTTCTGGGCCTATGAGGAACAAGATGTCTGCGCCATCGCCATCTTTTCCGTAGCGCAGCTGAATCTCGGGCCAGGTGAGTTCGGTGGTGATGCCGTCAATAATTCGCGCCACCGGGCGACGAGCGCGCTGGTCAATGAAGTACTCAGTGTCGAAAGTAGCGAGAACTTCAGTGTGGATGGTGTCGAGCATGGTCCCTAGTGCCGTACTGGCACCGCTTCCTGCATCAATCCATCCATCGAGACATACAACAAGTACTGGCTCATTAAGTTCTGGGTCGGCGAGAAAAATAATACGGTCGTAGATTTCGTCGTCCATCAGCCCTGCTCCAACGTCTGCTTCGCAAGTTCAGCCAACATAGTGATGTGAGTAGGGAATTCACTCACACTTCCAGTGTCGCCTGCAGTTGCTCCAGCGCTGTAGCGAGCAAAGACTCCCTGCAAAATGCACGCAAGTTTCCAGTAACCGAATGCTTGGTAGTACGAGACGTGACTCACGTCGAGTGAAGTGTGCTTCGCGTACGCTTCGAGAACGCCGGCACGACCTATGAAGCCGTCAGCGGTTGTTGGAGCTGCGCCAAGAAGTGCAGCTGATGCATCAGAGCGCTCTGACCAGTACACAAGCAGTAGACCGAGGTCTGCCATTGGATCTCCGAGTGTGCAGATCTCCCAGTCAAGGATTGCCTTCACTCGACCGTTCTCATCGAGGACTGTGTTGTCGAGTCGGTAGTCACCGTGAACAATAGAAACACGCTGCTGGGTTGGAATTGATGCCGCTAG